>JAISQQ010000305.1 GCA_031274075.1 Accumulibacter sp. | reverse complement strand
TGGAACTCCTGACGGTCGATGGCCGCACCCTCGAAGGCAATTGCGACCTGTGCTTTCTCAAATCCCTGGGCCAGCGCCTGGCGCTCGTCAAGGCCCGGCCGGAGGCGGCGGCCTGGTGGATTCGCATGGAATCGCTGAACCTCGCCCGCAAGCCCGGCGGCGCGCGCTTTCGCCTTCATGGCCCCGGCTACGCCGAGCTGGCGCGTTTCGCCGCCTGCCAGCGCGACCTGTTCGACTCCTCCGATGAAACGATCGCCTGTTTCTGCGGCGACTGAGCGGGCCGCCGCGGGGCCGGCGCTGCGCCTGATGCCCGTGTCCCTGCGCGAGGCCAATGCCTTCGTGCGGGAGCATCATCGGCATCACCGGCCGGTGCCGGGCGCCAAGTTCAGCCTGGCCGTCACGCTGGACGACAGATCTCCGGACAACGATACGCCCCGGCGCCGGGTGGTCGGCGTGGTCATCGTCGGCCGGCCGGTATCAAGGCATCTGGACGACGGCGGGACGCTCGAAGTCACGCGGCTGTGCACCGACGGGACGGCCAACGCCTGCAGCAAGCTCTACGCCGCCGCCAGCCGCGCCGCGCGAGCCCTCGCGTATCGGCGCCTGATTACCTACACCTTGCCGGCCGAAGGCGGCGCCAGCCTGCGGGCGTCCGGCTGGCGCCTGGTCGGGCTGCGCGGCGGCGGCAGCTGGAACCGCCCGGGCCGGCCCCGCCAGGATACGCCCGAACCGCTGCGCGGGCCGAAGTTCTTGTGGGAAGCGTGGTAGCCGCCCAATGCGGGCGCCGGCCGTTGCCGATTCCTTCTCGCCCCCGTCCACAGAACGTGCCACGCTGAAGCCATGTTCCGCTGGCCTTCCGCCAGCCACATGCCCAGGTCGCCACGATCTTCAAGGCGACGCGCGGCTTCCGCCGCGTCGATCAACCCGGTTCGCTTACGGCATCCTTGCGCGAACGGCCCTCGGAGTTCCCTTCCGAGGGCGATGCCAGCTTGTTCTTCCATCTTCCATCAACCCACGCGGGGGTTCCACACCTTCCCCGCCTGGGCCGGGTGTGTCTCCGCTTTTTTTCTTCCAAGGAGATTCACCATGACCAACACGTCTCACGAGAAATCCCATTTCGATCTGCACATCACCGGCCTCGGTTATCTCAACCGCGTCCGTGAAGTCAAACCCCGCAAGGGCGAACCCTTCCTGGCCTGCGACATCGCGGCCCTGAATGGTCCCTGCGACGCCCCGGAATACCGCCGTTTCGACGTGCGCGTCTCGGGCCGCGAAGCGCAGCATCTCGTCCGCCGCTGCCAGCAGGCTGTCGAGGCCGGGAAGAAGGTCTTGATCGGCTTCCGCCTGGGCGACCTGTGGACCGACATCTTCACCTACAGCAAGGGGAAGCATGCCGGCGAACAGGGCGTCAGCCTCAAGGCGCGCCTGCTGTTCGTTCGCTGGATCAAGGTCGACGGCCAGCTGGTTTACAAAGCCGAGCCCAAACCGGCCGCGGACGATCAAAGCGCGACGGACCTTCCCGTCCGCGACGAGACTCCGCCCGCCGCGCCCGCCGAAACCGGCGAGGCCGGCGACGAAGCGCCCGCCGAGGAGGACGCCCTGGCCGGGGCCGAGTCGTTCTGAGTCGTTCTGATGCGCAAGACCCCGTGGCACGGGGGTCTTTTCTTCATCTTGCGTTCCCCGCCCCCGGCTCCTGCCGAGGGCGGGAGCGCTTCTTGTCTTCAGGAGAATCCATGATTACCTTACCCGGCCAACTGGCCGTCAAAACGCTTCACGGCAGATATGGCCCCTTCAATGTCGGCCGCCTGTCGACTTCGATCGGCGAGTTCGTGGTCAAGAACCCTGAACTCGACCAGTACGCCGAAGGAAAGTACGACGGCGATTTCGTCATTGTCGAAATCCGTCCGTCCACGTACAACGCCAACGGCCGCATGGTCATCGAGATCCGCGCCCTGCTGGGCGGCATGACGCTCTCCAACGCCGACGATTTGAGCGGCGACGAAGCGCAGCAGCTGACGCCGCAGGAGCTCGATCCGATCGACGAGGAAACGCCGCCCGCCGTCCCGGCCCAGCCCAAGGCAAGCGCCCGGGCGAAGCCGCGCGACCCGCGCGATCCCCTGGTCGACACCACGCCCTTCGGCAGCGAAGCCGCGGCCCCCGTTTCCCCCGAGGCTTCGGCCGCGGAGGAGGACGCGGCGCTGTTCGCGACGCTCTGGCCGCTCGCCGACGTCGTCAAACTCGACGCTACCGTCGATCGCCGCACCCTGCGCCAGCAGCGCGACCGGCTCGGCGCCCTGGGGTACGTCTTCGCGCCCCTGTCCCAGGACTGGCATCTCGCCCAGACCTGATCCCCCCGCCGCGCCCGCGGCGTTCCACCCCCGCCGGGGTTCTTCCCCGGCGGGGAGGGACTCCGGCTCTTTTTTTGGAGACCCTCATGGGCTGGTATTTTTCCAATCAATCCCGATCCGAACTGATCCGGGAACTCATCCAGGCGGAAGAGACCCCGCACGCACACGTCCAGGTTCTCGCCCACGCGCTGCGCGGCAACGTGCTCTGGTCCGTGGCCGAGATCACCGTCAAGCAAGAAGGT
>JAISQQ010000293.1 GCA_031274075.1 Accumulibacter sp. | reverse complement strand
CCCTCCGAAGGCAGGGGTCGCACGTTCGAATCGTGTCGGGCGCGCCATCGAAACCCGCGTGGTCAAAGACTCTCCGGGTCGGCGGCTGGGTCTGGACTGAATATGGACTGAATCCGGATCGCCGCTTCAGGCTGTCCGCCGGGTTTACGGTGTGAAAAACGGCGAGTGCGTGACGGGTCTAAATATGTGCGCCGCTTTCGTTCAGATCGGCTACGCCTCCACGGTTCACTCCGCCGCATCGCTGGCCGGAACCTTGCCACGAACCCAGAGAAGATCGCATTCGGCGTTGCGTGCTTTTACGCTCGTCGATTTGCGATGCCTGGCTGACCCGAACTAAAATATTCCAATTCACGTCCGGCGGGCCGGATGAAAGCACGGAAGGGCTTGCGCTCCTCCCGGACGTGATCATCCCCCTAGAGGGGAAGTTCTCAACCGGAGTCGGTTTTTGATGAAACCCGCCATGCCGTCCGCCTCGCCCGGCTTTGCCGGCGCGTTCATGGCGCGCGGCCACGCCTGGGCGCCGGGTAATCGTCGGAGCTTGTCATGCGGGTAAGACTGAACGATCTGCTTTTTGCGCTCTCAACGGCGCTGGATTACGTCGAGCGGGAATTTTTTGGCATCACCACCAACCACGGCCGACGGGTTGGCTGGCTCTCCCTGCGTCTGTGCCAGGCGCTGGGCGTTTCCGAGGCGGCGTCTTTCGACATGGCGTGTTGCGCGGTTCTGCATGACAACGCGCTGACCGCTTATGCGTTGACGCAGGACGCGGACCGGCTGGCCAGGCTGGAACACATTGCGCGGCATTGTGAACTGGGAGAACGGAACGTCAAGGATTTCCCCTTTCTGGACGACATCCGGGGAATCATCCTGAATCACCATGAAAACTGGGATGGGAGCGGCTATTACGGACTGGCCGGAGACGATATTCCATTGCGCGCCGCCGTCTTGCGCCTGGCCGACAATATGGATCTGGCGCTTCGCCTGTGCGAACCGCGCGCCAGCCTGCGGGACGAAATCGTCGAGCACCTGCGCGCGCTGGACGGGCATGTGTATTCCCCGCAAGTGAGCGAGGCCATGCTTTCCATCCTGGACGAGGAGCTGCTTTCCTCTTTTTCCCACGAGAACATCACCGCCCGCTTGCATGCGGCCATACCTGCGGAAACCTACAACATGAATGAACGGCAACTGTTGGGTTTCTGCCGTGTTTTTGCCGCCATCATCGACGCCAAGTCGCATTTCACCCGCACCCATTCCCAGGGCGTCGCGGAAAAAATAGCGCGCATGACGCAGCACTACCGCTTCCCGCCGGAGACTGGAGAAAAACTGCTGATAGCCGCTTACCTGCATGACGTCGGCAAGTTGTCCACGCCGCTGTCCATCCTGGAAAAACACGGAAAATTATCCTGGGAAGAGTTTGCCGTGATCCGGGAGCACGTGAGCATCACCCGGCAGATACTGGGCCAGATACACGGGCTGGAAGAAGTTGCCCGCTTGGGCGGGAGTCATCACGAAAAGCTCGACGGCACCGGCTATCCGGACGGCGCGCGCGACGACGCGCTTTCCTTCGAGGCGCGCCTGCTCTGTTGCTGCGACATTTATCAGGCGCTGACGGAAGATCGTCCCTACCGCGCCGGCATGCGCCCCGCCGAAGCCATTGGCGTCATGAATGGGATGGCGGGGAAAAATGAAATTGACGGCTCGATCGTCGCCGGCATGGCGGAAGTGTTTGCTTCCGGCGTTTAGAAGTTGTTTTAGAAATCAGAAAGACGTTTGAGAAGCAGAGGGATCATCCAGGGTAGGGCGCGCTCTCCGAGCGCGCCGGGGGGCGGCGGTTTCGGAGAAACCGCCCAGCTTCTTAGAAGCCGTTTGCGATCTTCCCTGGGAGCGCGGGGCTTCTGCCCCGCAATAACCGGGGGATTGGCACCATCGTTGTTGCGGGGCAGAAGCCCCGCGCTCCCAGGAATGCCGGCCTTCCCGACGCAAACCGCCGAACGCTTCTCACCGGCTTGCCTGCTCCCCGAAAATCCTGTGCGGCCGCCCTGGACTCGTCATGACAAATTGAATATGAACGATTTCTTTCAGCTACTTACGACATCCGCGCAGGCGACGACCCTGGGTAAAATCAAGAGTGGCGCAAACGCCAGGTTCCCGTACACTATCGGCTCTCATTTCCGAAAACAGTCCTGCCATGACCCAATCATTCATTTACGTTTCGTGCGCCGCAAGCCGTCGCATCGACGTGTTTTCCCTGGATACGCTCACTGGCGGCCTGGCCTTGCGGCAGAGTCTGCCCACGCCCGGCAGTCCGCTGCCGCTGCGCGTCAGCCCGGACGGCCGTCTGTTGCTGGCCGGCCTGCGCGATGAAGACGCCTTGCTGACTTGTTCGATCGATCGGCAGAACGGCCTGCTCGCCGCGCTGGGTACGGTTTCCTCTCCCGGCGCGCCGGCTTACGTGAGTTGCGACGCGGCGGCGCGGAATGCCTTCGTGGCTTCCTACAGCGGCGGCCTGCTGGCTGTCGTTCCGCTCGACGCCGAGGGACGTCCCGCGCCGGCGGTCCAGGTCGAGACCGGCCTGCCGCGCGCGCACGCCGCGCTGGCGGACCCGACGGGCCGTTGGCTGCTGGCGCCGGTGCTCGGCGCGGACGCGATCCATGTATACCGGCTGGACGATGGCCGGCTCACGCCGAACGCGCCGCCGCTGACGACGGTCCGCCCCGGCAGCGGTCCGCGCCACCTGGTGTTTTCTCCCGACGACCGCTATGTCTACTGCCTCAACGAACTCGACGGCAGCATCGACCTGTTCGCCTTCGCCGCCGACACGGGAACGCTCACGCTCAAGCAGTCGGTCAGCATGATGCCGCACGGCTTCGACGGCGCGCCGTGGGCCGCCGAGTTGCGCGCCACGCCCGACGGCGGCTTCCTCTACGCCAGCGACCGGCGTTCCAGCACGCTGGCGGTTTTCTCGGTGGAGCGGCAGAACGGACAATTGTCCCTGTTCGGCCATTACCCGGCGGAGCCCCAACCGCGCGGCATGGCCATCGATCCCGGCGGTCGCTGGCTGGCGGTCGCCGGCCAGCTTTCCGGCCATCTCGCGATTCACGCCATCGATCCCGAAACCGGCTACCCGGAACCGCGCGCCCGCATCGCGACCGGAGAAGATCCGATCTGCGTTGAAATCAGGGATCAGGGATCAGGGATCAGGTGACAGGGATCAGGTGACAGGTGACAGTTCAATTACCGGGCGCTTCGCGCCCGCAAAAATTACTGATCCCCGATCCCTGATTCCTGATCCCTGACACCTGCCTCCTGCTCCCCGTTCAATCGCGTCATCGCGTGCGCCCAGGACAGGGCGTCGAAAACGGCGAGGCTGACCGTGCGCGATGACAGCCCCAGCGCCTCGGCGTGGCGGGCAATGGTTTCGGGGTCCATGCGCTCGCAGGCTTCGGCAAGCGCGAGAAAACGCGCCAGGACGCCCTCCCGGCGCACCAGCGCGGCCTGGATGTCTTCGGCGAGCTGGACTTGCGTCGCCAACTCTTCCATCGGTTTTCCCATCAGTTGATCCAGGAGGGAAAACAGGCCGGTGAGAAACAGCGCGTCCGGCGCGGCGCCCGCCGTGTTCTTGCCCAGGCGCTCCATCAGCGCCGCGCGCGAGAGCGCCTGCTCGGTCAAGGCCCATTCGTAATAGCCGGGGTCGGCGACGTTGAACAGCAGCGAGGCCAGCCAGCGGTACAGATTGTTGCGCCCGATGATCGTCATCGCGTGTCCCAGATGGGTAATCTTGGTCGCCATGCCCAAAAGCGGCGAATTGGCGTAGGTCAGCACCCGGTAGGACAACACCGGATCCTGTTTCAATTCCTCTTCCAGTTGCGGAATATCCGCGTCCTGGCGCAATTTGTTCAAAAGCTGCAAGACGCGAAGCCGATTGACCGTGCTTTTTGAACGCTTGCCCCGGTCGCGGCTGTTGATGAACGCGCCCCGGAAAAAATCGGCGCCGAGACGGTAGCATTGCCAGAAATCGTCCGGCGTTCCCAGCTCGCCGGCGATCAGCCGCAAGGGCATCTGCCGCGTCCCCGCGCCCAGCGCGGAGACTTGTCGCAAATCGGAGAAAAACGCGGCGGAATCCATGCCCGCGCAATCCGGCCAGGCGATCTGGATGAAGTCCGCCTGCGCCAGCAAGGGGAAATCGTCCGCCTTCCGCGGCCAGCCGGACTGCCATTTCACGCCGATGCGCGCGCCCATGCCGCGCAGTTGAGCGGCCATCACCGTCACTTGGGCCAGCATCCGCGCGTCCAGCGCCCCGGCTTCCGGAAAACTCAAGAGCAGCGCGATATTCCTGTGCAACAGCGCCGCCAGCGAAGGATGATCCAGCGAAGCGTGGGAAATCTCGACCAACGCGAGGCGGTCGCCGAGAAAGGAATCGAGTTCCAGGCCGGCCAGATGCCGCAGCAGCGCGTCGTCGTAGTACTGGCGCACCCGCACCCGCTTTTCCATGAAGCGGGATTGCAGGTGTTGCGGATAGCCGAACTCGTAGCCAACGACTTTCTGGTCGCGCCCCACCAGCGCCTCGCGGCAAAAGAAAGCGGAATCGCGCGCGTCGCCGGCCGGAGACGCGGGAACCGCGCCGCCGTCCCCGCCATTTTCCCCGCCGTCCACCGCCTTCGCGGCGGACACGCGGGCCGCGGGCAACGGCCGGGACGCCGGAACCTCATTCCGGGTATCGACCCCGGCCTTGCCAAACAGCCGGCGCAACAGACCCAGCATGCAAAACCCCTTATCGCAAGATTCGGAAAGCTGCCAACCCTTCGACGCCGCGCGGACGGAATCGTGCCGCAAACGCCAATGCTACGGATTGTGGAGGCGATCTTTCCCCAAGGCAAGCCCGGCGGCAGAGGACGGAAGACAGAGGACAGAAGACAGTAATATTTGCGGGCGCGAAGCGCCCGGTGACTGGACTGTCCTCCGTCCCCTGTCCGCTATCCTCTGTCAGAAGCTGTTTTGGAAATCAGAAAGACATTTGAGAAGCAGATGGATCATCCAGGATAGGGCGCGCTCTCCGAGCGCGCCGGGGGGCGGCGGTTTCGGAGAAACCGCCCTACCTTCCCCCAGGGCTTGAATTGAGGTTTTTGGGATATATGCATTTCTCGTACCCATTTTTTTAAAACGGCTTCTCAGGGCATCGCGGTTCCTGGCGGCGCGAAGATGAGTCGCGGATGACGTTGATTTCAGGGGCTGTTGAACCGGGTTTTGTTGGGGTTGGCTTCATTCACCCCGAGCTATGCGGGCCGCGCTCACTCCAGACGACGCGACACGCCCTTGCCGGGAGCGCGCGGGGCTTCCGCCCCGCAACAGCCGCCATGACACGACCGCCGCCGTTGCGGGGCGGGTGCCCCGCGCTCCCAGAGAAACCCGCAAACAGGTTCTCCGATACCATCCTGTCATTCCGGCGCAGGCCGAAATCCATTCCCATAACCCCGTCATTCCGGCGAAAGCCGGAATCCAAGCTATGCGACTGTCCTCCGATACCACCCCGTCATTCTGGCGAAAGCCGGAATCCATTCGTCAAGCTCCGGCGGCGAAGCCGCCGCATGCATTACTGTCCTCTGTCCTCTGAAAAGCGAACCTCAAAGCAAGGGGCCGGGGATCATCCAATGTTGGAGTTCGCTCCGCTCACTTCAAGCCATGCGACTCCGATCCACCTACCCATGCAACTCCAAGCCATCTCTGGGAGCGCGGGGCACCCGTCCCGCAACAGCACCATAGCACGGCCACCGCCGTTGCGGGGCGGAAGCCCCGCGCTCCCAGCGAAGATCGCAAACAGCTTCTCAGCGGCTCATCGGCCGGGGCGGAGCCGGTCGAGACCCGGCCTCCGGATCGCGCCGTCCGTATCGAGCCGGGCGAAAGGCGTTCGCTTGTCGTCATCGGCGCCGGCCGGGGGGTTCAGCGGACGCAGCAGTTGCGCGAGAAGCGCCTTCTCCTGCGCGATGTTGGCCAGCATCGCCCGGAGTTCATCGGATACCTCGGTCTTGTCCGGGGAGGACGCGGCCTTTCCGGTCTTCCCGGCCTTGTCCCCGAAGTATTCCTCAAGTTCTGCCTCCGTCTTCGCAAGCCATCCTTCGTAGCTTGCCTTGGCGGCGGCGGCTTGTGGCGAATCGGGATCGGTCGTCCAGCCGGTCGACGGACTCCAGGTCCAGGATTCGCCCGACGCCGGGCCGGACGAGTAGAGGTCGGCCATTTGCAGGAGGAAGTCCAGGGTGTCGTCATTGACGCCACCCAGCGTGATGCGTGGATTCAAGAGTTGCCCGAAGAAGCCGCTCTCGTCGTCGAAACCGAAAGTGACATTGGGCAGCCTCGCCTTGAGTTCCCCGGCCATGTCGATCTTGTCCTGGAAGCGGGCGAATCTTTCGGCGTCATGGGCGGCGATTTCTTCCGCCGTGGAGGGGAACATTCCGGGGATGTCATAGGCTTCCAAAATGATAATTCCGCTTTTTTGATCATTGTTGTAAATGCCCAGCCAGAACGCCACACCGCCGACTTGCTTGGCGTCCAGCCCATTCTCCTTGGCGGTGATGTACATGTCGGTCAGGCTGTCGACTTCGTTGTAACTCAGGTTGGAAAAACATACTTCCTGATTCGTCTTCAGGTACTTGACCCGATCGGCGTCGTTGAACCGGATCGCGGCGATGTCCGCGTTGTCCGCCTTCAACTGCGCGAGTGTCTCGTCCTTGTCCAGCGCCAGACCCAGTTGCCCGGCCTGTTCGACGAGCGTCGTCGCCGCCTTGTCGAACAGGTAGTTGTTGTATTTTTCGATGTTGAGGTAGCCGCTTTCCTGATTCAGCGTGTAACCCGCGCTGTCGCGCTTCCAGCCGGTGAAAGGCTCGAAATGCTCTTTCTGGATGAAGGCGCTGGCGGCCTTGAAGAATTCGGCCAATGCCTTTGCTTGCGGCGAGATTTGCGGCTCCGGGCTGGCCGCGGCGGGCGCGGCCTGGCCGGACACCGCGCGGGTGTCCGCCCCGGCTTGCGGCGCTGCGGGGATAAACGCGGTGGCCGGTGCGGTGGCCGATGAAGCGATGGACGATACCGTAGTCATGACGATCCTTTCGTGGGGCCGCGCCCCTGTCGGTTGGGGGCGTGGCGTCCGCTTGTTGCCGCCTCACGGCCCGGCTCATTCCAGTGCGGAGCCGATAGCTTTGCCGCGGGCGCTTCCGCGCTCGGCAAAGAATGCGGATTACGGAATATCCGTTTTTTTTCCGCGCGGGCTTGTCGCTTCATGCGTCGTAGTCCGGTCCAGCCAGATGGTACAGCCAGCTTTCCG
>JAISQQ010000271.1 GCA_031274075.1 Accumulibacter sp. | reverse complement strand
CCATCGCTCCCCGCGGCGGCGTTCGTTGCGGGGGGTTGGGCTGATCCGGGCAATGCGGAGACAATGGCGATGGTCATGAATAGGTTCCGAAAATGGTTCCGAAAGCGGAATACGCGCGTGCTGACGGCAATGCAGCAATATTCATGCCAGTCAGGTGACAGGTGTCAGAACCTGTTCAAAGTCTTTTAAGCAGTATCGCCAGGAAGGTCAAATGGATGAATTGCGGGCTGGTATCGAGTTTTCGCTCGCGGTTTTTCCAGAGCCTTCGGTTCTTCTCCAGCCAGGCAAAGCTACGCTCGACGACCCAGCGTTTGGGCAGGATCTTGAAGGTGTGCCATTCGTTTCGTTTGGCGATCTGTACCGTGACATGCTCATCCAGGATCGCGCGTACACCCTGGGCGAACGGTTCACGTTGGCCGCCATCGCCGAACGCGGCATCGCCCTGGATAACGAGTATGCCTTGCTGGAACGAGCGATGGATCCAGCCGAATCGACGTCGCAGTCCCTGTCGGCGATCTGGGCCACCCTGCACAACCGGATCGACCAGAGGCTGATGCAGTTCTTGGGTCAGAGGTCAGGGGCCAGGCCGGTTACCGGCGCTTCGCTCCGGAGAATACGGCGGGGTGTTTTTTTACGTTTCCCGGATTCACACATCAAACCGATTGGAACACGCCATGAACGCTTCATCCGGTTCTTCTCCGGAGGAATCGCCGCCTGCATCCCCGCTTCCTTTGCCTTTTGAAGGATTACATCGCTATCGTAATCCCGTAGCCCCGTAACCCCGATCCGCCAGCGGATACTCCGCGTCTATCCCTTCAATCAGGGCGCCCGCCGGCGGGCGGCGCGTCCGGCGCGCTTCGCGTTTCTTCTCCTTCGGGCGAAGCGGCGATTCCCCAGTCGCCCCATGCGTACCAGTCCTCGCCGAGCAATTCGACCGGATGCTGGGTGCGGTCGGAGCCGTTGCCGCAGCCCAGGGAATCCACCGGGCAATATTTGTCGCATCCCCAGCAAATCCGCTCGGGGTGGCTTGGATGCAAGGGGAATTTCTTCGCCATGTTTCGGCCGGACCAAAGCGCGGAAGGGCTTACGCCTTCCCGGGCGGGATTATCTCCGAGGTTTCCATGCGGGGCCGGTCTTCGATGAAAAAGCGCGGATTCTTCATCCACATCGGCTGCCGTTGCAGTATCTCCTGGTGAACGGGGCAGTCATCGGCATGCGCCCCGGGCAGATAGCCGATACTCATCAGGAATTCCTTCACTATTTCCCCGCCGGTGAAGCGGAAGGTCTTCTTGAACAGTTTGACCCATTCTTCCCTGGGTCTCGGATGGTGGTGTTCCAGCCATTTTTCAAAGGAACCGAACTCCTTTTGCAAGCCGAGAAGGGTTTTCGCGTTTTCGATGACGGCGTCGATTTTCAGGCGATTGCGGACGATGCCCGCGTCGGCCAGGAGCCGCGCTCTGTCGGTGGCCGTATACGCGGCGATTTTGCGGATATTGAAATGGGCGTAGGCCTCGCGGAACGAGCTTTCCTTCTTCAAGATCGTTTCCCAGCTCAGGCCCGCCTGGTTGATCTCCAGGATCAGCCTGCCGAACAATTCATTGTCGTCGTGGATCGGAAAGCCGTAGTGCCGGTCGTGATAATTCTTGTGCAGAGCCTTCTTTTCCCCGGCGGGCATCGTTTCTATATGGCGGCAATAGGACATGGTCGTCGGGAATCCTTTTATGGCTTCTTCGCTGCCGGTGTTCGCTCGCGCCGGCGATTCATCGAGGGGACCGGCTATCGCGCCCCGCTTCCGGTTCAAGCGCCCGCTTCACGATTTCCGGCAAGGCCAGCGCCGCGCGCTCGGGGAGGTGATAGCGCACCAGATCGCTCAGGCGCGTCCGCGCCGGGTTGATCTCGGCCGTCGGAACGTCCTGCCGCGCCGCCCGCATCACCGGTTCCGCGATGTAGGGAAACACCGCCGTCGTGCCGATGACGAACACCATGTCGAAGCCCTGGGCCATTTCGCGGTACAGGCGTTCGAGCGCGGCGCCCGGCAGCATTTCCCCGAACAGCACCACCCGCGGCCGCACGATCTCGCCGCAGCGCGCGCAGCGCGGCGGCACGGCGCGGTCGCCGGCGTCGGCTTCCGCGCCGCAATGCGCGCAATAGCGTTCCCCCAGCGTGCCGTGGATTTCGATGACCTCGGGACTGCCCGCCTTGAAATGCAGGCCGTCGATGTTCTGCGTCAGGACCACCACCTCGCGCTCTTGCGCCAGCGCGGCGATCGCGCGATGCGCCGCATTCGGCTCGGCCTGGCGGCAGTTGCGCTCGATCTGCGCCAGGTATTTCCAGGTGATCTCCGGCCGGATCGCCAGGCACTCGCCGGACAGCGCGTCTTCGATGGCCAGGCCGTCCTCGGTCGCGCCGTCGTTGTACAGGCCGCCGACGCCGCGGTAGGTCGGCAGACCGGAGTCGGCCGATATTCCCGCGCCGGTAATGAACAGGATCCGGCGCGCCTTGGCCAGTTCGCCGGCGATCTCGCCAATTTTCGCTTGCATCGCATCTCCTTTACTTTTTTCCGAAAACCTCGATTCAAAGCACATGGGCCAGGCTCATCGCGCCGCGAGCGCATCGATCTCGTCCAGCCAGGGACGCCGCTCCGCCTCGCTGACGAAAGACGCCCGGAAGCTATTGCGCGCCAGCGCGGCGAGTTCGTCGCGGGAGAGCGCCAGGGCCTCGGCGGCGGCGATGAAATTGGCGTTCAGGTAGCCGCCGAAATAGGCCGGATCGTCTGAATTGAGCGTGACGCAAAGCCCGGCGCGCAGCAGGCGCGCCAGATTGTGCTCGCGCAAGTCCTTGACCACGCGCAGCTTGAGATTGGACAAGGGGCACACGGTGAGCGGCGTTTGCGTCTCGACCAGCCGCCGCAGCAGCGCCGGATCCTCTTCGGCTCTCACGCCGTGGTCGATGCGCTCGGCCTCGAGCGCGTCGAGCGCGCCGCGCACGTAGGCCGGCGGGCCTTCCTCGCCGGCGTGCGCGACGACGCGCAAACCGAGATCGCGCGCCCGGGCGAACACGCCGGCAAACTTCTCCGGCGGATTTCCAAGCTCGCCCGAATCCAGCCCGACGCCGATCCACAAGCCGGCGTATTCGGCGCGCAAAGGCAAGGCGGCGTCCAGCGTGGCGAAGGCTTCCGCTTCGGACAGATGACGCAGGAAACAAAGGATCATGCGCCCGGAAAAGCCATGCTCGGCGCGCGCCTGGCGCAAGGCTCCGGCAATGCCGGCGAACACCGCCGCCAGCGGCACGCCGCGCGCGGTGTGCGTCTGCGGATCGAAGAACAGTTCGGCGTGCCGGACCTCGTCGGCGATGGCGCGCCGCAGGTAAGCCGCCGTCAGCTCGTAGAAATCGCGCTCCGTCCGCAACACGGCGGCGCCGGCGTAGTACAGATCGAGGAAGGACTGCAAGTCGCTGAAATCATACGCGGCGCGCACCGCTTCCACCGAGGCGTAAGGCAACGCGATACCGTTCTTCCGCGCCAGCGCGAACATCATTTCCGGTTCGAGCGAACCCTCGATGTGCAGGTGCAGCTCCGCCTTGGGCAGGCGGTGGATGAATTCGCGCGGGTCGGTCATGATCGTGCTTGGAAGTGGATGGAAGTGAAAGTAGATGGAAATGGATCGAAGAGGCGATTCTACCGCGCGCCGGGGCCGCGTTTCTTCCTCATTTTTTCCACATTTTTCCACATTTCTTCCGCGTTTCTTCTTTTGCCGCCAAGGCCAAAGCCTGCTATATAATGCATCAAATTCCTCGCAACGATCGACCGGGTGTACCGCCGTCCACGGCGAAGGGCTCCGGTCAGGAAGACGGATGGCCAAGCGACGCGATTTCCCGAGGACCCGTCTGGTCCGCATGATCTGTTCCGCCCTGCTGCTCACGGGTTGTGTCAGTGTCGCGCCCCCTCCCGGACAACATTCACCGGCGCCACGCGGCGACATTCCGCTTGAGCCGCGTGACGACGCCATCGCCGTCGCCAGCGAGCGCGACCGGCGGCCCGTTCCGGAGATAGCGCTGACCCCGGTCGATTTGCCGGAAGCGCCGCCCGCGCCACCGGCGATCGACTTGACCCATTCGCCGGACGACCTGTTCGAGCGCATCCGCCGCGGTTTTGCCATGCCGGAGCTGAACGACGATCTCGTGCGGCAGCACCAGCAGTGGTACCTGGATCGTCCGGACTACCTGCGGCGCATGGTCGAGCGCAGCGGCCGCTACCTGTACCACATCGTCGAGGAACTCGACAAGCGCGGCCTGCCGATGGAGCTGGCGCTGCTGCCGATGGTCGAAAGCGCCTACAATCCGCTGGCCTATTCGCGCTCCAAGGCCTCCGGCCTGTGGCAGTTCATCCCCTCCACCGGCAGGCGCTACAACCTCGACCAGGACTGGTGGAAAGACGAGCGGCGCGACGTCGTCGCCTCGACCGCCGCCGCGCTCGAATATCTTCAGTTGATATACGATCTGCACGGCGACTGGCATCTGGCGCTGGCCTCCTACAACTGGGGCGAAGGCGCCGTCGGCCGGGCTCTCGAAAAGAATCAGGCGCAGGGCTTGCCGGCCGACTACCTGAGCCTGAGCATGCCCAACGAGACGCGGAACTACATTCCCAAGCTGCAGGCGCTGAAGAACATCTTCCGCGACCCGGCGCTGATGGCCGAACTCGAACTGCCGCGGGTGCCCAACCAGCCGTATTTCACCACCTTCACCACCGACGCGCACATCGACGTCAAGCTGGCGGCCAAGCTGGCCGAAATGCCGGTGGAGGAATTCGCCGCGCTCAACCCCGCGCCCAAGCGCCCGGTCATCGAACCCGACACCTCGCTGGTGATCCCCGCCGAAAAGCTGGAGACCTTCGTCAGCAACCTGGAAGCCCACAGCGACGAAAACAAGCCGCTCTCGTCCTGGCGGACCTATACGCTGCGTCCCGGCGACCGGCTGGAGAAAATCGCCTCGCGCTTCGGCACGACCGTCGCCGGACTGAGGGCGGCCAACGGACTCAACGGCAAGAGCCGGATTTCCCCAGGGCAAACCCTGCTGGTGCCCGGACCCGAGCAAGGCAAGAGCGCCAAGGCTTCCCGCCCGGCGGCAAAGGCTCGCGCCGCCGTTGCCGGCAAGGCAAGCCCGAAGCCGGACGCGCCCAGCCAGACCGCCAGCGCCCGAAAACAGACGGAAAAACAGGCAGGAAAGCCCGCGCCGGCCACGCCGAGAGTCACCCGCTACACCGTGCGCCGCGGCGACACGATCTATTCGATCGCCCGCCAGTTCAAGGTGGCCGAGAAAGATCTGATGCGCCTCAACCGCGTCAACCCGAAGACCTTGAGAATCGGAAGCAAGCTGACCATTCAACTGGCCAGGAATTCCTGATCGCGCCCGCCCGCCGGGAGCGCGTGCGTGGGTGCGTGCGGGATTGCGTACAAATGGCAGCGCACGAGCCGCGCCGCGCCGTCATCGAAGGCTTGCGGATACTCGACCCGGCAACGCGCCATCGCGCGCGGACAACGCGGATGGAAATGGCAGCCCGGCGGCGGGCTGACCGGCGACGGCGTTTCCCCGGCCAGGCGGATGAGCGCGCGGTTTTCTTCGCGGCGCGGGCTGGGAACGGCCGAGAGCAGGGCTTCGGTATAGGGATGTTTCGGCGAGCGCAGCACCGCGTCGGCCGGCCCGCGCTCGACGATGCGTCCGAGA
>JAISQQ010000196.1 GCA_031274075.1 Accumulibacter sp. | reverse complement strand
GAAGTCTATCGGGAAACCGGCTTGGAAGCTGTCTGCGATCTTCTCTCTGGGAACGCGGGTATCTTCCACAAGTCCATTATGAAAGCCTCTCTCCGAATGAAAGCCTCTCTTCTCCGAGCTACCTCTGGGAGCGCGGGGCACCAGCCCCGCAACAACAGCGGCAGTGTCATGGCGCGGGTCAAAAGCGGGGCTGGTGCCCCGCGCTCCCAGAAAAGATCGCAAACAGGTTCTCATAGAAGCTGAAACCCCTTGGTTAAAACCTTTTTTTCAGATACCGGATGACAGAAGACCAGTAATATTTGCGGGCGCGAAGCGCCCGGTAACTGAACTGTCCTCTGTCCTCTGTCCCCTGACCTCTGCCCCGCCGCGACGTCTGCAAAAGGCCGCGGCAGGGTTTTTCGGGGGCGAGGGCAGGAAGCCCCTCCTTGCCTTACTCTTTACCTCATTTAGGCACGGCGGCTATCTGGCCGTTTTTTTCTGCCTGATACTGGCGGAAAGTCTTGATGGCCATGAACAGCAGCCCCAAGGCCAGGCCCAGGCAGAGAACGGCCATTATCAGCAGGGTCAGCGGACCGCTTATGGCGGCGCCGCTTTGCAGGCTGGCGACGAACTTTTGCATCAGCATCAGCAGCGCGGCAATGGTGGTCGCGACCATGAACATGGCTGGAAGTATGGTGAACCAGGCTTGCCGCTTTCTCTTCAGCAGCCAGGCGGATACCGCGATCAGGGCCAGGGCGGCCAGCAACTGGTTGGAGGTGGCGAACATGGGCCACAACAGGGTGAAGCCGTTGTTCCAGGCCAGCCAGAGCATGAGCGCCACGGAAAGCAGGGCGTTGAAATAGATGCTGCGCATGAAGACCGGAACCTTGCCCTTGAAGAGCACGTTCCAGAGTTCCTCGAACAGATAGCGGTTCAAGCGCACGGCGGCGTCCAGCGTGGTGACCACGAAGCCTTCGACCAGCAATATGCCGAAGACGGTGCCGATATGCGTCGGCACGCCGATCGTCTGCTTCAGCATCAGGCCCATGCTCAAGGCAAAAGCCAGGATGGGGTTGGACGACCCGGCGCCCGGAGCGGGCCAGACGATGCGCAGATAATCCTCTTGCGACAAGGCGGCGCAGACCACCAGGACGGTGCCCGTCGCCAGGATGCCTTCCAGGATCATGGCGTTGTAACCCATCTTGCGGGCTTGGCCTTCATTGGCCAACTGCTTGGAGGTGGTGCCCGAAGCTACCAGGGAGTGGAAGCCGGACACGGCTCCGCAGGCGACCGTGATGAACAGGAAGGGCCAGATGGAGCCCAATTTGGCCTCTCCGGCGTCCAGCGCGACCATCACGTTCTGGGTGCTGACGCCATTCAGGCCGCCGACGATGACCACCACGAAAATGGCGACGATGCCGATATACAGGATCTGGACATTGGTAAAGTCGCGCGGCTGCAGGATGAGCCACACGGGCAAGCCGGCCGCCAGGGTCACGTAGATGGCCAGGATGATCATCCACGTCTTGGGAGTCACGGTCACGGGCGCGAGCACCCCGATGTATATCGAAGCGATGGCGACGACGGCGGCGACGACGTAGCCCAGCGCGATGTTGAGATTGCGCTTGTACAGCAGATAACCCAGAAGAGGAGCGAACAAGGTGATGATGATCACGGAAGTGGAAGCAATGCCGCCGATTCCGCCGAAGAGCACGCCTCCTTCCTCGGTGGTGCGCAGCAGGGTCTGGTCGGCGGGCAGGCCCATCAATTCCAGCGGCACCTTGCTGGTCAGCGCCTGTACCGTCATGGAAAGGAAGGCCGAGGTCACCAGGGTGAGCATCAGGATGGCAAAACAGATGAACAGGAAAAAGCCGGTGTTGCCCAGGGCGCCCCGGGTCACCTCGGCGATCGACCGGCCCCTTTCGCGCAGGCTGACGAACAGGGCGGAAAAATCATGGACCGCGCCGATGAACACCGAGCCGAACAGAATCCAGACCCAGACGGGCAGATAGCCAAAGAGGATGGCGACGATCGGGCCGACGATCGGCCCGGCGCCGGCGATGGCCGAGAAATGGTGGCCGAACAGGATGTTGAACTTGGTCGGCACATAGTCCTTGCCGTCGTTGATCGTGGTGGCGGGAGTGGGGGTGCTGGCGTCGGTGCCCAGCCATCGGCCCACGGTCTTGCCATAGACTTGCGCGCCGATGACGAAAAACACTACGGAAATACATAACATCAACAGAATATTCATGACTACCCTCCTTGGAAGTATCGCGCATGCCGGGCATGCACTGCTTTTATGCTACTTGAATTTGAGCCCATTTCTAATGACTCCCTCGCGTTTGCAAAGAGAAATATACCAAGATTCGCCGCGCGCCGCTTGGGCCGGTCGAGGCGGCAAATCATCCGCTGGCGATCTTCATCTCGCCGATCAGGATCGAGCCTACCTGCCGCGATCCGCGCACCAGGACATCCTTGCCGACGGCCGCGATGTCCAGGAACATGTCCCGCAGATTGCCGGCGATGGTGATTTCCTCGACCGCATGCCGTATTTCGCCGCCTTCGACCCAAAACCCGGCGGCGCCCCGCGAATAGTCCCCGGTGACATAGTTGATCCCGTGCCCGAGCAATTCGGTGACCAGCAGGCCGCGGCCCATTTTTCCGATCAAGCCCTGGAAATCCTCCGCGCCCGGACAAACGATCAGGTTGTGACAACCGCCGGCGTTTCCCGTCGTCTGCATGCCCAGCTTGCGCGCCGTATAGGCGCTCAGGAAATAACCCTGCAACTCGCCGCTCACCACCACGGCCCGGTCGCGCGTGGCGACGCCGTCGTTGTCGAACATGCTGCTCGCCAGCGCCCCCGGCAGGTGCGGACGTTCATCGATGCGCAGCGCCTCCGGAAAAACGCGCTTGCCGAGGCAATCGACCAGGAAGGATGTCTTGCGGTACAGGCTGCCGCCGCTCGCGGCATGGACGAAACTGGCGATCAGCGAAGCGGCCAGCGGCGCCTCGAACAGCACCGGCGCCTTGCAGGTCTTGATCTTGCGCGGACCAAGCCGCGCCAGCGCCCGCCGCGCCGCGCAATCGCCGACAGACTCGGGGGATTCGATCCGCCGCGGATCGCGCGCGGTGGAATACCAGTCGTCGCGCTGCATGCCGCTCTCCTTGCCGGCGATCACGGAACACGAAAGATAGTGCCGCGACGTCGGGTAGCCGCCCATGAAACCGAGACTGTTGGCGGCGATGAACTGCCCCTCCTGGATCGACACCGTGGCGCCTTCCGAATTGCTCACCCGCGGGCTGACGGCAAAGGCCGCCTGTTCGCAACGGCGCGC
This sequence comes from Accumulibacter sp., assembly GCA_031274075.1. Lineage (GTDB taxonomy): Bacteria > Pseudomonadota > Gammaproteobacteria > Burkholderiales > Rhodocyclaceae > Propionivibrio. Next base: position 1,408 of record JAISQQ010000196.1, on the reverse strand, counting down.
CAGATCGGCCGCCGCGTCGATCGACAAGGGCCAGGGATGATACAGATCGAGATCGGCGAAGCCCTGCTCGCGATTGCTCAGCAATCCCTTTTCCGGGAGTCCGGCGCAGGCGTCCTCCGCCGTGTAGCGCGCGATATTGAGCGCGGCTTCGACCGTCTCGCGCAAGGCCGTCCGGGAAAAGTCCGAAGTGCTGGCGTTTCCCTTGCGCTGGCCCAGATAAACCGTCACGCCGATGCCCTTGTCACGGTTATGCTCGATGGTCTCGACCGCGCCGCAACGGACGGTCACCGACTGCCCGAAACCCTCCGAAACATCGACTTCGCAATCGCTGGCGCCCACACGGCGGGCATGGCCGAGCACGTCCTGGGCCAGGGAACGAAGCACGTCGAGCGAATGGCCGAACCTGGCTTCGTGGATGATCGGAGCGGATTTTCGAGGCATGAAGATAACGATGAAAACGGCGAAGTCGCTATCATAGCAGCCCGCGCCGCGTTCGCCCGTCCGGGCGGCGCGCCGAGCGCAAGCGTCTGGTGGTTTTGCGCCAAGGCTGGCCGAGTTTGGGATTCCTGGGGCGCGGGTCTCCGACACGCCTAGGGCATTTGCGTACATCGTAGGGCGGGAAAGCGCAGCGCCTCCCGCCGGTTGTTCTCTTCGGCGGCGCAGCCGCCTCTATTATTCAGCGGCCTTTGAATCGTGCGGCGCGTTGCGCCGTGAAAAAGGACCGGCGGGAGGCGCTACGCTTTCCCGCCCTACGGAACCGTCACTGTTTTTTCACGCACACAGGTCGACTTTACGTTCATGGAGATAGTGCGATAGCCCTGTTGGTAGCTCTGGTTCGACCGGGCACTTCCCGCGTGATGTGATAGTATTTGACTTTTTTCCGTCCATCTCCGCAAAATATCAGGAAATGATGGTATGTGAGAATAAAAGAGGATTTCATGAAAAGAGAGGGGAAAGAAATACGGAGACTGGCGGTTCAGAGAGCGGAGGAAGGCGAGTATCCGGATGAGGTCGTGGCCTCGTTTGGGATGCGTCGTACATGGAGGTGTATAGAATTCGCGCAGGCGCGGAGTTGTGACCTTCGTTTGGGCTCTGTTCTCGCGGGAGGGGACGGAACGTCCGAGGAAGCTGGCGGTGGCGTGGGTATTTCCGTGGTCCAAGGGCAAGGAGCCGATGCAATAGGGGCTGGACTTGGGCCGGTAGCCGCAGGGCGCCGTACGCGGGGTGGTACAACGGGAATCCGGCATGACCTTGAGCCTGGCCTCGATTGGCGTTTTGTCGGTACGGCTGGGACTGAGTGCCCCAGTTTTCGCAACTCATTTGGGGGGCCGCGGGCGGCCGCCGCCGCGCCCGCGCCCGGGGAGGGGGTAGGGGTGCGGAGGAGAGGAGGAGAGAAAGATAAAACAAA
>JAISQQ010000187.1 GCA_031274075.1 Accumulibacter sp. | reverse complement strand
GGCGGAATTCGCGGAAGCCGTGTTCGAGTTCTTGCGGGGACAGGTGGTGCAGTCCGAATTCTTGCAGGCCCGGCGAATCGATCAGCGATGAGCCGTCGGGCAGGCGGTAGAGCGTGGCGTGCGTGGTGGTGTGCCGGCCCGCGCCGAGCGCTTGCGAAATCTCGCGGGTGCGGGCCTTGGCGTCGGGGACGAGGGCGTTGACCAGCGTCGATTTGCCCACGCCCGACTGGCCGACCAGCACTGTGGCCTGGCCGGCGAGCGGTGGCCGCAGGGCGTCGGCGTCGCGGCGCGCGCACAGGCGGAGAATCGGGTAGCCGAGGCGGGAGAAGGGCGCCAGCAGGGCTTCGGCGGCGGCCAGGCGATCTTCGAGATCGCATTTGTTGAGCACGATCAGCGTGCCGATGCCCTGGCTTTCGGCGGCGACCAGGCAGCGGCTCAGCAGCTCTGGCGAGAAGGGAGGTTCGGCGGCGACGACGACGATCACCTGGGTGACGTTCGCCGCGATCAGTTTTTGCCGCAAGGCATTGGAACGGTAGAGCAGGGTGCGGCGCGGCAGGATGGCGTCGATGACCCCTTGGGCGGCGTTGCTGCGCGTGATCGACACCCGGTCTCCGCAAGCCAGATGGCTTTTCTTGCCGCGCGGAAAACAGGGCAGCACGCCGCCTGGCGTTTCAACGAGATAATGCCGCCCATGCGCGGCGACGACCGTTCCCTCGTTGTCAGAACCTGTTTGCGATCTTCTCTCTGGGAGCATAGGTATTTTTATCTTACACAAGCCCTCTCCGAGCCGCCTCTGGGAGCGCGGGGCACCAGCCCCGCAACAGCGGCGGCCGTGTCATGGCGCGGGTCAAAAGCGGGGCTGGTGCCCCGCGCTCCCAGAGATCTTGCGGACGCGAAGCGTCCGGTAATTGATCTGTCTTCTGTCTTCTGTCCTCTGTCATCTGGAAAGACGCGCGACGCGCTGGGCGGCTTGCGGGTGCGAGTCGTAGAAGAGGGAGTGCAGGGGGTCGGGCGTCAGGGTCGCGGCGTTGTCTTCGTACAGCTTGACCAGCGCCTTGACCAGATCGGCCGCCGAGGCGTGCGTGGCGGCGTAACGGTCGGCCTCGAACTCGTGGCGGCGCGAAAGCAGGCTGGCCAGCGGGGTCGCCAGGAAGGCGAACACCGGCACGGTCTGGAAAAACAGGATCAGCGCCATCGCCGTGTTGTGGGCGCTCTCATCGGTGACGCCCAGGCCGGCGTAGAACCAGCCGGCGTTCATCAACTGGCCGAGGAGGTAGAGCAGCAGCAGCGTCATGCCGAAAATCAGCGCGATGCGCTTGAGCACGTGGCGATGCGCGAAATGCCCCAGTTCGTGCGCCAGCACGGCCTCGACTTCCTGCGCTTCGAGCCGGCCGAGCAGCGTGTCGAAGAAAACGATTCGCTTGGCCTTGCCGAAGCCGGTGAAGTAGGCGTTGCCGTGGGCGGTGCGCCGGGAGCCGTCCATGACGAACAGTCCGGAACTGGCGAATCCGCAACGCGCCAGCAAGGCTTCGATGCGCGTCTTCAGCGCCGCGTCGTTGAGCGGCGTGAAGGTGTTGAACAGGGGCGCGATCCAGGTCGGATAGACGAACAGGATCAGCAGGTTGAAGGCGCACCAGAACAGCCACACGTACAGCCACCACGCGGCTCCCATGCGCGCCATCAGCCACAGCACGGCGAGCAGCGCCGGCGTGCCGATGAGCAGTCCGAGCAGCAATTGCTTGGCGAGATCGAGCATGAACAGGCGCAGGCTCATGCGGTTGAAACCGAAGCGCTGCTCGATGACGAACTGGGTGTACAGCGACAGGGGCAGGTCGACGGCGCCGGCGATGGCCATGACGCTGAAGATCAGCGCGACGCCGTAGCCCAGGCCGTCGAGGCGCGGCGACCAGAATCCGTGCAGCGCTTGCAGGCCGCCGCCGAAGGTGAACGCCAACAGTACGGCGATTTCGACCGTCAGCGCCAGCCGGCCGAAACGGACGCGGGCGACGCAATAGTCGGCCGCTCTCTGGTGCGCCGCGAGCGAAACGCGGTCGGCGAACTGGATCGGCACCTCCGTCCGGTGCGCGCGGATGTGCGCGATCTGCCGCACGCCGAGCCACAGGCGCAGCGCCGCCATCAGCAGCAGCGCGCCGAGGAAGGCCAGGGAGAAGGCGGCGGCGGGGGAGAGGAGGGAATCGGACATCGAGCTGTGCCAAAATACGGGTTTGACGGAAAGGATGGATTATCCGGAAAAAACGCCGGGCCACGGCGGCGCGGCGAAAAAAGTGAGATGTGTAGCGTGAGACGCGAGGAAGCCTGGCGACGTTCCACGTCTCACCCGGCGCGATCACTTTTCACTCGGGTTTTCAGGATTATATGGCACAGAACGACAATCATCTGGTCTGGCTGGACATGGAAATGACCGGCCTCGACCCCGAACGCGAGCGCATCATCGAATTGGCGATGATCGTCACCGACAGCAATCTCGAAACCGTGGCCGAATCGCCCGTGTGGGTGGTGCACCAGCCCGATTCGCTGCTCGACGCGATGGACGCGTGGAACAGGAACACGCACGGCAAGTCGGGCCTGACCGCGCGGGTGCGGGCGTCCACGCTCGACGAAGCCACGGTCGAAGCCGAGGCGCTGGCCTTCGTGCGCGAATACGCGCCGCGGCAGGCCAGCCCGATGTGCGGCAACTCGATCGGCCAGGACCGGCGTTTCATGGTGCGCTACATGCCGGCGCTCGAAGCGTGGTTTCACTATCGCAACCTCGACGTCAGCACGCTCAAGGAACTCTGCCGCCGCTGGAAACCCGAGATCGCCAAAGGCTTCGAGAAGGCGTCGGCGCACACCGCGCTGGCCGACGTGCGCGAATCCATCGAGGAACTGAAGTATTACCGGGAGAACTTCATCAGGTAACAGGTGGCGGGTGTCGGGTGACAGGGGCTACCGGCGCTTCGCGCCGCAAATTCCTGTCATCCGCCACCTGTCCCCTGCTCCCTGTCCCCTGAACCGCCGGACGGCGCGGCGTCGAGTTCGCGCGCCTGGGCGGGGGTGAGTATCTCGAACAGCGGCACGACCTTCTTGACCCCGGAGGTGGTGCGGGCGACCTGGATCGCCGCGTCCGCCTCGGCCTGGGTGAGCATGCCGAGCAGATACACGGCGCCGGCTTCGGTGACCACCTTGACGTACAGCGGATTGAATTTGCCGTTGTCGACCGAGCGGCTCTTGACCTTGGAGGTGATGAACGAGTCGTTGCTGCGATCGGTCAGCGACGACGACGATCCGACGGTCAGTTCGTTATAGACGGTGCGCACGTTCGGGATCTGCGCCACGATCGTTCCGACCTCGGCCTTCGTTTCGGCCGAGGCCGCTTCGCCGCTGATCAGCACCTTGCGGTTGAAGCTGGTGAAATTGAAATGCCCGCGCTCGCCCAGCCGGTCGCGGACGCGGGTGGCGGCTTTCCATTCGATCGATTCGTCCTCGGTCTGCGCGCCCAGGGAGCGCCGGTCGACGGCGACCATGACTCCGGTGCCGACGCCCGCGGCGACGATCGGGAAGCAGCCCTGGAGGGCGGAAAGGACGGTGGCGCCGAGCAGCAGCGCGGCAAGCAGTTTGTTTCTCATTCTTCGACTCCGAGTAACAGGTCATCGATGCCCGCGCACAGGCAGTGGATGACCAGCAGGTGGATTTCCTGGATGCGGGCGGTGCGTTCCGACGGGACGCACAGATGCACGTCGGCCTCGCGCAGCATCCGCCCGACTTCCCCGCCGCCTTTCCCGGTCAGCGCCACGACGCGCAGCTCGTTGTCGTGCGCCGCGCGGACGGCTTCGACGATGCTCGGCGAGTTGCCCGAGGTGGAGATGGCCAGCAAGAGGTCGCCGGGCTGGCTGAGGGCGCGCACCTGCCGCCCGAAGACGGCCTCGTAGCCGTAGTCGTTGGACACGGCGGTGAGGATCGAGCTGTCGGTGGTCAGGGCGATGGCCGCCAGCCCCTGGCGTTCCGTTTCAAACCGGCCGACCAGCTCCGCCGCGAAGTGCTGGGCGTCGGCGGCCGAACCGCCGTTGCCGCAGGCGAGGATCTTGCCGTTGCCGACCAGCGCGCCGACCATCAGTTCGACGGCGTGGGCAAGCGGCGCGGCCAGCGCTTCGATGGCGTCGAGCTTGGCTTGGGCGCTGTCGGTGAAATGCTGGCCGATGCGGGAAATCAGGTCCATGGCTTTCGATGGGTGACGGTGAGGGTGACGGGGCCGTAGTCTAGCACTTGGAGCGTTTTACGTTTGGGTGTGTCAGGGATCAGGGATCAGGTATCAGGTGTCAGAGGTCAGGAATCAGGTTTTAGTTTCCGGGCGCGAAGCGCCCGCATGAATTACTGATCCCTGACACCTGACATCTGATCCCTGCATACTGCCCCTTCCAAGCCGTTATGGAGCGACCGACATGGCGACTCTCGATAAAGAACTGGCGACATACAACGCCGAGCTTGCTTCGCTGCTCAAGCGGCAAGGGAAGTTCGTGGTCATCTAGTGTAGTGCTTCGTTCTTAAAATGACCTATAAAGTAATAACAGCTATCATGGAGTCTGACGAAACAGCGAGGAGAGCCTCCGTGCGAGTAGCGGTCAAGATTATGTTATCCGACGAGGAGCGAAGCGAGTTGGACAAACTGATTCGCTCGCGGCTCACCAGCGTCAGACTGTCACAGCGAGCGCACATCGTGCTGTTGGCGGCGGAAGGGCTACAGAACAAGGCCATTGCCGAGCG
>JAISQQ010000186.1 GCA_031274075.1 Accumulibacter sp. | reverse complement strand
CGCAAGGGCCAGTCCGCGCGCGTGCGCGTGCGGGCGATGAACACCGGCTCCGGCGCCTTCACGGTGGAGTCCGGCCGCACGCTGCTGGATTCGTCGGGCCTGCTGTGGCGCGTCGAGACGCCGGCCGCCGTGCCGGCTGGCGGCGCGGCCACGTTCGAGGCCAGCCAGGTGCGCTCCAGCACCATCACGCATACCGTCAGCGGCGCCGAGCCGTTCTACGCCATCGAAGTGCCGGCGCCCGACGACGATTCCCACCTGTGCGCCATCGCCGTCAGCGACGTGGATGGCAGTTTCGAGTACCGCGACCGTTACGTAAACACAGCGCCTGACGAGCGCGTATTCCATGTCGAGGCGGACGACCGCCAGCGGGTCTATGTGCGCTTCGGCTTCGACGGCGTGGTGGGCGTGCAGCCCAAGGACGGCGCGGAAATCACCCTGACGGTGTTCTACACCTCGGGCGAGGTCAGCCCGGCCTACGACAGCCCGTTCTCGTTCGAGTACCTGGGGTCGCCGGACGAGTCCGCCATCGAGCTGCGCATGGACGCGCTGCTGGTCGCCGGCCAGAACCCGATGCCCATGTCGGTGCTGCGCGACCTGGCGCGCTACCCGTCGGTGTACGACAACAACGCCGTATTCCTGGGCGAGTTCGACTTCCTGGCGCGGCGCAACTTCCCGACCCTGCCATTCCTGTCCGTCTGGAACGAGTCGGCCGAGGAACAGGCGCGCGGCTCGGCCTTCGACAACATCAACGCGCTGTTCGTGGCCTGCCTCTCCAGTGAGGGCGGCGAGCTCGTGCTGGTCGAGGACGATCCCGACGCGCCGGTGCCGCCGGCGGTGATCGCCGACGCCGACCTGACCGGAACGCAGCAGGCCATCAAGGCCGCGCTGCTGGCTGCCGACGACAGCTACCGCGTGCGTTTCTTCACGCCCGTGCGCTCGAAAATCCGCATGAACATCAGCGCGCGGGTTTCCACTTCCTACGTGGCCTCGGACGTGAAGCAAAAGATCATCGAGGCGCTGATGGCCGAGTTCGGCCCGGCCTCGGCGGCGTCGCGTCGCGGCCGCCAGCGCCCGTTGTACCAGCGCGTCTATGCGCTGCTGCACCAGAAGGTGCCGGCCCTGTCCGACGGCGAGGCCGACCTGACGGTGAACATCGTGGAACCGGCCTCGCTGCTGGCGCGGCCCGAGATGTGGCGCTACCTGGACACCGACACCCTGGGCGTCGCCGTCGAAACGGTGAATATCGTCACGCCGTCCTGGGGCGGGTAAGTCATGTCCCTGGACTTCTCGAACGCCCAGCTCCCGCGTCTGCGGCCGCTGGAGAACAGCTACACCGAAAACGAGGTCGAAGCCGATCTCAAACAACTGTTCATCGACCTGTTCGACTCGACGCTGGCCGCCGGCACTTTCGACGTGAACGTGCTGGGCGCGGCGCACCTGGGCAGCTTCGACCTGGTGCGCCAGGCCGTCAACGCCGACGGCCTGGTGCTGATGCAGGGCGACCGCGAGGAAGCCGCCACCCGCTACCTGTACCGGGCCTGGAAGTCGGGCGACGTGCAGGGGCGCGGGCTGCACTTCCTGCGCACCTATCTCCAGATGCTGTTCCCGAACCTGTGCCAGGTCGATCAGCTCTGGCACGACAAGAACCTGCCGTACCCGACTGGGATCTACCCATCGAAGCCGCGTTTCTCTTGGTGGCTACACCAGATCGGCGAACCGGGCCTGAAGCTGGACGGTAGCTGGGGCATCGGTCGGCGCATCCTGGACGCCGACGAGGGACGCGCCGACCGGCCCATCGATACCGACCAGATGTACTTGACCAGCCGGGTCGAAATCGTGCTGGACTTCAGCGTGAATGTACGCTCGATTGCGAACCTGATGCACATCATCCGCTCGGTGATTCCAGCCCGGCTACTGCCGGTGTTCCGCTTCTGGCTGAACTTCGTCCTGTACGTCGAAATACTGGCCTCGTCCAAGCTGCTGATGCAGAAAAACTCGCGGATGCGCTACCCGTGGTGCGGGCGCGTGATCGGCGATTCCACCGACGTGCGCTGGAAGCTGGGCAAGGACGGATCACTGGTCAAGCTGCCGCAGCCCTTCACGTCGTTCCGCCAGGGCGAGACGCGCGGCGGCAAGTCCGTGTGGCACCTCAAGGGCTGCCGCATCCAGAGTTCGGCGCTGCTGGAGAGCGCGGCCAGCGCGATCATCTACCGCTTGCCGAAAGTGGGCGAGGCCGACCGGCGGCTGGACGGCACTTGGCGGCTGGGCGGCCGCTCGCTGTACGTCGGCAGCCGTGCCTCCATGCAGAAGCGCATCGAGATGGCGGCGCCGGCCGGCCTGGTGACGACGTTCCACGACGAACACCCGATCAAGTACCCGGCCACGCCGGAGCGCCTGGGCAGCACGGCCCGCCTGGCGCCGTGGCGCCGCCTGGACGGCCGCTGGCGCGTCGGCGAGAAGTCCGTGCGCCGACCCTTCGGCTTCACCATCGAGCGCGACGACGCTTTCCTGGCCGAGGGCGCGCTGGGCATGTCCTCGACGGCGAACGCCTGGGTCATCCCCGAGCGCCTGGCGCGGCCCGCCGCAACGAAACTGACGGGCGCCGTGCGCAAGCTCGACGGCGCGTGGTTCCTGGGCGCGGAGAACCGTATCGGGCATTTCCCGCTGGACGGCCGGCGCCTGCGCGCCATGAAGATGACCCAGTACCCGCGCCTGGGACACTTCGCCCTCGCGGCGGACATCCCCGTCGACGCGGAATACGCCTCGGGCGACGTGCGCCGCCTGCGTCTCGATGGCGGCTGGCGTATCGGCGGCCCAGCCGCGCCGGAGTTCAAGCTGGAGGTGTTCAAGGCGCCGGGCTGATGCGCCGGCGGGCCGTCTGGATTCGGAAAAAGCCGCCAGGACGAGTGGTTTCCGGCAACCAGAATGGCCGGCATCACTTTGAAGGAAGGCTGACATGGCCGAAGCCGTCGTCGTCAACACTTATCGCCAGCGCATCGCGGCCCGCATGGCCGGCGGCGCGGCGCTCGCGCCCGTCGCCTACATGGCCTTTGGCGATGGTGGGCACAACGCTGACCTGACGCCGAAAGCCCCGTCCGCCACCGCGACCGCGCTCAACCACGAAATCCTGCGCAAGCCTCTCGCGGCGATCACGCAGGAAGACCTGTATTCGGTGACTGGCAAGGGTGCGATCGAGGCCAATGAGCTTGTCGGCGCCGGAGTCTCCGAAGCGGCCCTCATCGATGCCAACGGGCAGTTGGTCGGCCTGAAGACGTTTGCTCCGAAGTTCAAGGAGAACGACGAGCGTTACGAAATCAGCATCAAGCTGCGCTTCTGAAAGGAGTTTCCACAATGGCACTGCCCCATCCCAACATCACCCCGATTCCCAACAACGAACCGGATGCGGTTCCGTCGCTGTGGAACACCCGCTACCAGGAAATCGACGAGAACTTCGCCGGTCACGAGTCGCGCCTGGCGTCCCGCGAAACCGAGCTGAACAACACCCGTGGCGGCAAGGCCAACCTGGCCGCGCGCCTGACCGAGATGGACTTGAATATCGACGCGACCTCCCTGGACATGCAGAACGTCACGGTTGCCGCGCTGAAGTTCGCGCTCGATCAGGCCGCGCTGGCGAACTACGGCGTGCGCGCGCTGCGCGAGCAGGCCCAACAGGAGGGCTTCGTCACGATCAGGAACCGGGGCGTGGTCAAGGGGTGCACGGTGTCGAAATCCACCACGGCGGCCCGTAACCTGAACATCACCCGTGGCGTGTGCTTTGCCAACGGCCGGGCCTACTCGGTGTCGGACGGCAACAACGCCGCTTCCGTGCCCAGCAACATTGGCAGCAGTTCCGTGGTGGTGTATGCCTACCTGTTCCAAGACGCCAGCAAGCTCTGGCGCCTGTCCGTGACGCCCATTGGCACGAGCGTGCCCGACGACGCCGTTACCCTCTACAACCTGACCCTCCCGGCGAACTCGACCGATGCCACCGACCCGAACCTGAGCGGCGTGGCGATGACGGACGTTCGCCGCGTCGAGCCGCAGTTCCCGCAGGTGTTCGACAGCCCGGCCGGCGCTTCGCCCGCCCTGCAAACGCTGGGCGCCAACGACTACGGCCTGTCCTTCGACGTGGTTTCCGCCGACGGCGCGCCCTGCGACAGCCGGCACATCGTCGTTGCCAGCCGCGCCACCAACGGATTCACCGTCCGCCTGGCGAACGCGGCCGACAACGTGCTTCTGCGCTGGCGCGCCAGCAAGCTCAACAACTAGTGTAGTGCTTCGTTCTTAAAATGACCTATAAAGTAATAACAGCTATCATGGAGTCTGACGAAACAGCGAGGAGAGTTCCAGTGCGAGTAGCGACCAAGATTGTGTTGACCGAGCCAGA
>JAISQQ010000172.1 GCA_031274075.1 Accumulibacter sp. | reverse complement strand
GGCCGGGGATCATCACCTCCGCCAGGCGTTCCCGCGCGTCGGCGACGCGCCGCGCGAGCGCCGCCTCGTCGTCGCGGCAGGCGGCGATGAACGCCTCCGCGTCGCGGTCGAAGGACTCGCGCCGCTTGACGAGTTCGACGCGCGTCGCCGGGTCGGCCTCGCCCTTGACCGCCACGGCGAGGCCGAAGCGGTCGAGCAGTTGCGGGCGCAGTTCGCCTTCTTCCGGATTCATCGTGCCGACCAGGATGAAGCGCGACGGGTGGCGCAGGCTTTGCCCCTCGCGCTCGACGACGTTTTCGCCGCTTTCCGCCGCGTCGAGGATGCTGTCGACCAGATGGTCGTCGAGCAGGTTGACTTCGTCGATGTAGAGCACGCCTTCGTGGGCGCGCGCCAGCAGTCCGGGCTGGAAGCGCGTATGGCCGTCGCGCACCGCGCTTTCAAAGTCGATCGCGCCGATGACCCTGTCTTCGGTGGCGCCCAGCGGGAAATCGACGAACGCCGGCGAACGCCCGCCAGCGCCGGGCGGCAGCAGCTCGCGCAGGCCGCGCGCCGCCGTCGACTTGGCCGTGCCCTTCTCGCCGCGCACGACGACGCCGCCGATGGCCGGGTTCACGGCGTTCAGCAGCAGCGCCAGCTTCATGTCCTCCTGCGCCAGGATCGCCGAGAAGGGATAGAGCGTTCCAGGTTCGAGCGCGGACATCGGCCACTTCCACTTCTCCATTTCCATTCCCGTTTCCATTTCCACCCCGTCATTCCGGCGCAGGCGAAGCAGGGTAATCTTGCGGGCGCGAAGCGCCCGGTAACTGAACTGTCCCCTGTCCTCTGTCTTCTGTCCTCTGTCCCGTCCTCTGAAACCGATCGATGGCCGCCGAGAGTTCGGCCAGGCTGGCGTAGTGTTTGCCGTGTTGGCCATGAAAGGTTTCACCGCCGCCGGCACCAGCCGTTTCGCCCAGCCGGAAAAACGGCAGCCCGTATTCGGCGGAGCGGACGCGGATGATCTCCGCGTCGCGGTCCGCCGCGCCGCAGTCGACGACCAAATCGCAGTCGGGGAGAACCTCCAGCGCCGCCGCCAGCGCCGCGCAGGGCGCGCCGGCGCGGCGGGCCGGCCGGACGAAGCTCGTCGCGCCCAGCGCCCTGGCGACGAAGGCGTCGAGGTCGCCCTCGTCGAGCACGCCGGTTTCGATCGACAGCCCTTTCTTGCTCAACAGCCGGAACAGCAGCGCGCCGCGGCCCTGCCCGGCGATGACGAAGGCTCTGCCGGAACGGCCGTGGCCGCGGAATTCCAGGCCGCCGAGACGGCTGTCGAAATCCGCCGCGGCGATGCCGTAGAGGCTGGCGACGCGCTCGCTGGTCAGCAGCGCTTCGGGCAGGCCGTAGTCGCAGCGGCGCTCTTGCTGGACGAGCAGGACGCGGTCGGCGACCTTGGCGGCGATGTCGATGTCGTGCAGCGAGGCGAGCACGGTGAGTCCTTTCGTGCGGCACAGCGAGCGCAGGATGCCCATCACCTCGACGCGGTGCTTGAGGTCGAGGTGCGCGGTCGGTTCGTCGAGCAGCATCAATTTCGGCTCCTGCGCCAGGGCGCGCGCCAGCACCGCCTTTTGCCGCTCGCCGTCGCTGAGCCGCTCGACCGGGCGTCCGGCCAGATCGCTGGCGGCGACGGCGGCGAGCGACTCCCGGACGACGTCGACGTCGCGCGGCGAAAGGCGGCCCATGAAGCCGGTATGCGGATAGCGGCCGAGTGCGACGAATTCGCCCACCGACAACAGCGGCGGCTTGTCGTTGTCGGTCAGGCAGACCGAGACGGCGCGCGCCAGGTCGAGCGCATCGATGGCGTCCAGATCCTGCCCGAGGATTTCGATTCTTCCGGCCAGCGGCTTGATGTGCCGCGACAGGGTGCGCAGCAGCGTCGTCTTGCCGGCGCCGTTGGGGCCGAGCAGGGCGATCAACTGGCCGCGCCCGAAGTCGATCTCGATGCCGCTCAGCACGGGTTGCTGGTAGCCGATGCTCAAGCCCTCGCTGCGCAGGACGCTTTCGCCGCTCATGATTTCATCCCCTTTTTCAGCAGCAGGCCGATGACGATCGGCGCGCCGAAAAAGGCGGTGATCGCCGAAAGCGGCAGTTCGACCGGGGTCAGCCACATGCGCGCGATCAGGTCGCAGAGGCTGGTGATCGACGCGCCGAACAGGCACGCGCCGGGCAGCAGCACGCGGTTGTCGGAAGTACCCAGGCTCAGCCGCGCCAGGTGCGGCACGGCCAGCCCGATGAAGGCCACGGGACCGGCCATGGCAGTGACGATGCCGGCCAGCGACGAGGCCAGCAGCAGGATCGGCAGGCGGAAGCGGCGGATATCGACGCCCATCGAGGCGGCGTAGTCAGTCCTCGCCCAGCGGCAGCGCGTTGAGCGGTTTGCTCAAGAGGTAGCAGGCGGCGAGGATCGCGCCGCCGGCCAGGATCATGATCCACACCTCGATCCACTTGAAACCGGAGAAACTGCCCATCTGCCACAGCACGAAGCCCTTGATCGTTTCCTTTTCCGCCAGCGCGGTGAGGATCGAGGTCACCGCGGCGCACAGGTAGCCCATCATCAGGCCGATGACCAGCAGCGTCGCGCCGCCGCGCACGCGCGCGGCGATGGCGACGATGAGCGCCGTCACGCCGTACGCGCCGATGCACGAGGCGAGGGTGTTGAGGTAGGGCGCGTAGCCGGAAAAGCCCAGGCCGACGCTGGTCAGCATGACGATCGACACCATCACCGTCGAGCCGGAGGAAATGCCGAGGATGAAGGGGCCGACGATCGGGTTGCGGAAATAGACTTGCAGCAGCAGGCCGGAAACGGCGAGAAAAGCGCCGCCGAGCGCGGCGGCGAAGGCGCGC
>JAISQQ010000143.1 GCA_031274075.1 Accumulibacter sp. | reverse complement strand
GGGGCCTTACCCGTTACCTGGCACACACGGGCCATGATCGTTACTCCAATTGGTCTTGGGGGAAAGGCGGGGATTCTATCCTGAAAACCCGGGGAAGTTCAAGTTCTTTTGAGTTCCATTGTCGGGAGTTTTTAGACTTGACCGGTTTTGTAGTTTTTGGATTGTCCGCTTTTTGCCGTCGGGAGGGAAAGCGTTGGAGGGCACACCCCGTAGGGCGGGAAAGCGCAGCGCCTCCCGCCGGTCGTTTTCTCTGGCGGCGCAGCCGCCGTCTCTATTATTCGACGGCCTCTGAATCATGCGGCGCGTTGCGCCGTGAAAAGGACCGTTGGTAAGGCGCTTCGCTTTCCCGCCCTACCGAACCGTCGCTGTTTTCACGCATACAGGTTGACTTTACGTTCATAGAGAGAGTGCGATGGCCCTGAGGAGCGCGGGGCACCCGCCCCGCTTTTGACCCGTGCCATGACACTGCCGCCGCTGTTGCGGGGCGGGTGCCCCGCGCTCCCCCAGGGCCATCGCACTCTCTTCAAGGGCCGCTGAATACGATGAGCGGCGACTGCGCCGCCGGAGAGAACGACCGGCGGGAGGCGCTGCGCTTTCCCACCCTACGGGGTGCGCCAACGGTTTTGCGCCAATGCCTTGGCGGGCCGGAGGCCCGCGCCCCAGGAAAATCGCCACGACGCCAACGACGCCACAGAGTGCGATGGCCCTGGGTGCGCAAGACATCGCATCCGAATGAGAAACTTCCCTATCGGTATCGCGCGTCGCCAGAGTAGAATCCAATCCTGCCGGCCGCCAAGCGGCCGGTAGGCGGGAGACAGCCGGAAATGGCCGGACGGGAGGCGGCCCGCGCTTGACCAGCTTCCCCCGGTATTCCGCCGCCGGCCGTGGATCCGACAATCCGACAATCCGACAATTCGATAATTTTGCTTGAAACACGCTGAAGGAGAATGCAAGTGAACGACGTTCTGGAGGTAATCGCCAAGCGGTACAGTTGCCGCGGGTTCAGCAGCCAGCCGGTGAGCCGGGCCGACCTTGAAACCATCGCCCGGGCCGGGGTGCAGGCGCCAAGTTCGCGCGGCAACGCGCCGTGGTATCTCGCCGTGGTGACTCATCGCGAGTTGATCGACCAGATCCGCGACAGCGCCTTCGCGGTGATCACGCGGCGCGACCGGGAAGGTTATCAACGCATCATGGACCGCGGCGGCGACCTGTTCTATAACGCCCAGGCCCTGATCGTGGTGGCCACCAAGCCCACCTATGACTTGACCCCGGCCGAATTCGACGCCGGCCTGCTGACCGAGAACATCTGCCTGGCCGCGCATTCGATCGGGCTGGGGTCCTGCATTTGCGGCTTCGCCACGCATGCCTTCCACGTCTTCAACTCGCCCGACGGCGAACGCTTCGCCAAACGGCTCGAAATCCCCTACGGCTACCAGATGACCGTAGGCATCCTGCTCGGCCACCCCGCCCAGACCAAGGAGCAGCATCCAACCGACATTTCCACCATTCGCTTCTTTGAGTGAACCGATCCGGGCGGATGATCGCCAGGCGCGGCACGCCGCCCGGATTGACCGCCCATTGCCGCCGGCTCGTGGAGAATGACGCAAACGTCTCGGGGTGAAACGGGAAGATTTTTCGGTCGGCGTCAGTTGCCTTGAAGGCCCTGGGGCGTGGAGGTCAGGAAGCGCCTTTCCACCTCGGCTACTTCTTCCAGCACCCAGTCTTCAAAAGCCTGAATACGCGGGGGCTTGGATCGTCCCGGAGGATAGGCGAGAAAATAGGCGCGCGTCGTCGGTACGCGTATCGCCAGCGGATCGATCAGCCGGCCGGAGTGCAGATCCTCCTCGACAAACGCATATTGCGCGACCATCACGCCGAGTTCGTCGATCGCCGCCTGATAGGCCAACGCGGCATTCTCGAACTTCAGTCCACTGTTGCCGTCGATGTCCATATCCGGCGCCGCCGCGGCCAGCCACGCCGGCCAGTCCTGCGGCCGGTTCAGCGAACACAGCAAATCGTGGTTCACCAAATCCTTCGGAGTGCGCAAAGGTTTGCCCCGTTCGAGCAATGTCGGCGCGCATACGAGCAACAATACTTCCTTGAGCAAGCGTCGATATCCTGGACCGGAGGGTGGCGAGGCCCAGGAATAAATGCTGACGTCGACATCCTCGCGATCGAAATCCGCCGGTTGATGAGAGGTGGTGATCTGCACGTCGATATCCGGATGCCGCGCGTGAAAGCGGGCCAGGCGCGGGATCAGCCAGCGCATGGCGAAGGTTGGCGGAAGCTTCAGGCGCAGCCGCCTCTCGTCCGGGCTTTGCTTGAGCTGCCGGGAACCCGCCCTGATCTGGTCCAGCGCGTTCCTGACGACGCGAAAGTACGCGTTGCCCTGTGGAGTCAACTCGACCCCCCGATGGATACGCTGGAACAGCTTGACGTCGAGCCATTCTTCGAGGCAGGCGATATGGCGGCTGACGGCGCCTTGCGACACGCACAGTTCATCGGCGGCCCGGGTGAAGCTGGCATTGCGAGCACAGGCTTCGAACACCCGGATCGCATTCAGCGGGGGAAGCTGTCTGGACATGCTTTATCCATCTAATTTTCTCATGGCAAGTATGAGTAAATTATTCTTCCAGATCAAGAAATCTGTGTCACTCTTTTATTTCCAAAAAGTATTATCGAGGAGGAAAAACCATGACATTCAAGAAAACGGCCACCCATTCCGGAATCATGGGAGTCATCAAGCAATTTTCCATCGCCTTCATCGCCCTGGCCTGTGTCGGCCTGGCGCAGGCGCAAAATTATCCTTCACGGCCGATCCGTCTGATTGTTCCATGGCCCGCCGGCGGCGGCGTCGACACCTCCGCGCGGATCATCGCGCAGCCCTTGTCGGAACGGCTCGGCCAGCCCATTGTGATCGAAAACAAGCCGGGTGCGGCCGGTAATATCGGCACCGCATTGGCCGCGCAGGAAAAGCCCGATGGCTATACCCTGCTGATGGCTTCGCTTTCGCCCAACGCGGTGAATCCCCACCTTTACAAGAACCTGGGATTCGATCCCGTCAAGGATTTCGCGCCTGTGGCGCTGGCCTACACGGTCCCGAGTTTCCTGGTGGTGCCCGCCGCCTCGCCAATAAATTCCGCCAAGGAATTGATCGCGGCGGCCAAGGCGGAACCGGGCAAGTTGAATTTCGGTTCCGGCGGCGTCGGTTCTTCGCAGCATCTGTTCGCCGTCATGCTCATGGCGACCACGGGTATCGACGTGACCCATGTCGCCTATAAAGGTACGAGTCCATCCGAGGCGGCCCTGGTGGCGGGGCAAGTCGATTTCATGCTGGACGTGCCGACCTGCCTGCCGTTCGTCGAGGCCGGGAAACTCAAGGCACTTGGCGTGGCGTCCCCGCAACGTAATTCGGCGCAGCCCACCATTCCTACCCTGAATGAGCTGGGTATTCCCGTGGAGACCCTGACTTTCTATGGCGTCATGGCTCCCGCCAACACGCCCAAGGAAATCGTCGACCGGTTGAACAAGGAAATCAACGCCATCCTGCAAACGCCGGAAGTGCTCAGCAGACTGACCAAGCTGGCGGCGGATCCTGGTACGGGAAGCCCCGAGGATTTCGGGAAATTCGTCGCTGGAGAGCTTGCGCGTTACGGCGAGATCGTAAAACTCTCCGGTGCGGAAAAGGTCGATTGACGCACGGTTCTCTCCTGGGCCGCTTTCTGGATAGACATGGAAAAGCGGCCCGGAGTCTTGAGTCTTAGAAGCTGTTTTAGAAATCAGAAAGACGTTTGAGAAGCAGAGGGATTATCCAGGGTCGGGCGCGATCTCCGAGCGCGCCGGGGGGCGGCATCCACGGTAGGGCGCGATCTCCGAGCGCGCCGGGGGGCGGCATCCAGGGCAGGGCGCGATCTCCGAGCGCGCCGGGGGGCGGCGGTTTCGGAGAAACCGCCCTACCTTCACCCAGGGCTTGAATTGAGGTTTTTGCGATCCAAGCATTTC
>JAISQQ010000139.1 GCA_031274075.1 Accumulibacter sp. | reverse complement strand
CTGGCGGCGGTTTCGTCGTCGAGATCGATCAGCGTCAGCGCGTTCATGGCGGTGAATTGCAGCGAGTTGATGCCGCCGAACAGCGCCAGGTAGGCGTAGAGAAGGAGGCGCGACGGATCGTTCGGGATCAGCGCGAATCCCATGATCATCACGCCGAGCAGCAGCGTGTTGGCCACCAGCACCCGGCGGAAGCCGAAGCCTTCGATCAGGCGGGTGGCGACGGGTTTGGCGGCGATGCTGGCGAGCGCCATCGGAATCATCGACATGCCGGCTTCGGCGGGCGAAAAGCCGAGCGCGACTTGCAGCAGCAGCGGCGTCAGGAAGGGCATGGCGCCGATGCCCAGGCGGGCGAACAGGTTGCCGGCGATGCCGACGGCGAAGCTGTGGATGGCGAACAGCCGGGGGCTGAAAAGCGGCGCGGCGAAGCGCCGGGCGTGCAGGCAATAGGCGCTCAGGCTGGCCAGCCCGGCGGCCAGGAGGAGCAGGATGCCGGGCGGCGACGGGCGCGGCCGGCCCAGGCCTTCGAAGGCCAGGGAAACGAGCACCGTCGCCAGGGCGAAGAGCGCGAACCCCATCCAGTCGAAGCCGCCGGCGTCCGGGCCGCGCAGATCGGGCATGAAACGCCGCGAGGCCAGGCCGCCGGCCAGGCCCACAGGGAGGTTGATCAGGAAGATCCAGTGCCAGGAGGCGTATTGCACCAGCCAGCCGCCCAGGGTCGGGCCGAGCAGCGGGCCAAGCAGGCCGGGGACGGTGACGAAGCCGAGCACGCGCACCAGTTCCGAACGCGGGAAAGAGCGCAGCACGGTAAGCCGCCCGACGGGCATCATCAGCGCGCCGCCGACGCCCTGGACGACGCGCGCGCAGACCAGCCAGCCCAGCGTCGGGGACAGCGCGCAGAGCAGCGAACCGAGCGTGAACAGGGCGATGGCGGTGACGAATACCCGCCGCGAACCGAAGCGGTCGGCGAGCCATCCCGACGCGGGAATGAACATAGCCATGCTCAGCATGTAGGCGATGATCGTCGACTGCATGCGCAGCGGGCTTTCGTGCAGCGACTGCGCCATGGCTGGCAGCGCGGTGTTGAGGATGCTGCCGTCCAGCGTTTGCATGAACAGCGCGGCGGCGACGATCCACGGGATGAAGCGGGTGTCGCCGGCGGCGGATGCGGGAGAATGTTTCATGATGAATGCTGGAAAACGCCCGCGGGGCCGCGCGGCGTCAGAAGCTGTTTTAGAAATCAGAAAGACGTTTGAGAAGCCGATGGATCATCCAGGGTAGGGCGCGCCGGGTGGCGGCATCCAGGTAGGGCGCGATCTCCGAGCGCGCCGGAGGGCGGCGGTTTCGGAGAAACCGCCCTACCTTCCCCCGGGGCTTGAATTGAGGTTTTTGGGATCCAAGCATTTCTCGTACCCATTTTTTTAAAACAGCTTCTCAGGGACACAATATCAGGAAAAAGGCGGGGGTGAAAAGTACGGAAAAAAGCGTGGAAAAAAAGCCGCGCTTGCCATTGAGCTATTTTCCCCACGCGCCGCTGGAAACCGTAAAATACGCGCCTTCTTTCGACGCTTTCCAGAGTTTGCGATGTCCATCAAGTCCGACAAGTGGATCCGGCGCATGGCGCGGGAACATGGCATGATCGAGCCGTTCGAGCCTGGCCTGGTGCGCGAGGCCGGCGGCCACAAGATCGTTTCCTACGGCACTTCGAGCTACGGCTACGACATCCGCTGCGCGGACGAGTTCCGGGTGTTCACCAACATCAACTCGACGGTCGTCGATCCGAAAGCCTTCGATCCGCAGTCTTTCGTCGAGGTGTCGGGCAAAGGTTATTGCGTGATTCCGCCGAATTCCTTCGCCCTGGCGCGCACCGTCGAGTACTTCCGCATCCCGCGCAGCGTGTTGACCGTATGCCTGGGCAAGAGCACCTACGCGCGCTGCGGAATCATCGTCAACGTCACGCCGTTCGAACCCGAGTGGGAAGGCTACGTGACGCTCGAATTTTCCAACACCACGCCGCTGCCGGCGAAGATCTACGCGGGCGAGGGCTGCGCGCAGGTACTGTTCTTCGAATCCGATGAAGTCTGCGAGACCTCGTACAAGGATCGCGGCGGCAAGTACCAGGGCCAGGTCGGCGTGACGCTGCCCAAGATATAGTTTCCAGGGGACAGAAGACAGGGGACAGAGGACAGTAATATTTGCGGGCGCGGAGCGCCCGGTAACTGGACTGTCTTCTGTCCTCTGTCCTCTGTCCTCCGATTTCACTTTTCATTCGGGAATACCATGCGCTTCAATTTTCCGCTCATCATCATCGACGAGGACTTCCGTTCGGAGAATGCCAGTGGGCTGGGGATTCGCGCGCTGGCCGCCGCCGCCGAGAAGGAAGGGCTGGAGGTTCTCGGCGTCACCAGCTACGGCGACCTAAGTTCGTTCGCCCAGCAGCAGTCGCGGGCAAGCGCCTTCATCCTGTCGATCGACGACGAGGAACTGGCGCTGGAACCCGAGAAGACGCTGGCCGAATTGCGCGCCTTCGTTGCCGAGATCCGCCACCGCAACCGCGACATTCCGATCTTCCTGCACGGCGAGACGCGCACCTCGCGGCATATTCCGAACGATGTGCTGCGCGAACTGCACGGTTTCATCCACATGTACGAGGACACACCGGAGTTCATCGCGCGCAACATCAAGCGCGAGGCCAAGGCCTATCTCGATTCGCGGCCGCCGCCGTTTTTCCGCGCGCTCACCCACTACGCTGCGGATGGCTCGTACTCCTGGCATTGTCCCGGCCACTCGGGCGGCGTCGCCTTTCTCAAGTCGCCGGTCGGCCAGATGTTCCACCAGTTCTTCGGCGAGAACATGCTGCGCGCCGACGTCTGCAACGCCGTCGAGGAACTCGGGCAACTGCTCGACC
Organism: Accumulibacter sp.; assembly: GCA_031274075.1. Lineage (GTDB taxonomy): Bacteria > Pseudomonadota > Gammaproteobacteria > Burkholderiales > Rhodocyclaceae > Propionivibrio. The sequence goes on along the minus strand of JAISQQ010000139.1, from coordinate 11,949 downwards.
ACACCGGGCCGGTGGCGGCTTCCGAGCGCAACGCCGCGCGCATATTCAACTGCGATCACCTGTATTTCGTGACCAACGGCACCTCGACCTCGAACAAGATCGTCTGGCATTCCGTCGTCGCGGCGGGCGACGTCGTCGTCGTCGACCGCAACTGCCACAAATCGGTGCTGCATGCGATCATCATGACCGGCGCCGTGCCGGTGTTCCTGATGCCGACCCGCAATAATTACGGCATCATCGGGCCGATCCCGAAATCGGAGTTCGCCTGGGAGAACATCCAGAAGAAAATCGCCGCCAATCCGTTCGCCACGGACAAGAACGCCAAGCCGCGCGTGCTGACCATCACCCAGTCGACCTACGACGGCATTCTCTACAACGTCGAGGACATCAAGGCCGAACTCGACGGCAAGATCGACACCCTGCACTTCGACGAGGCCTGGCTGCCGCACGCGGCCTTCCACGATTTCTACGGCGACTATCACGCCATCGGCGCCGACCGTCCGCGCTGCAAGCATTCGATGGTCTTCTCGACGCAGTCGACGCACAAACTGCTGGCCGGTCTCTCGCAGGCTTCGCAAATCCTGGTGCAGAACTCGGAAGAGCGGGAACTCGACCGCAGTGTGTTCAACGAAGCCTACCTGATGCACACCTCGACCTCGCCGCAGTATTCGATCATCGCCTCGTGCGACGTGGCGGCGGCGATGATGGAGGAACCGTCGGGAACGGCGCTGGTCGAGGAATCGATCGCCGAGGCGCTGGACTTCCGCCGCGCCATGCGCAAGATCGCCGAGGAATGGGGAAGCGACTGGTGGTTCAAGGTCTGGGGGCCGGACGACCTGTCCGAGGAAGGCATCGAGGAACGCGACGCGTGGATGCTCAAGCCCGGCGAACGCTGGCACGGCTTCCAGCAACTGTCGGACGGCTTCAACATGCTCGATCCGATCAAGGCCACGGTGATTACCCCAGGACTCGACGTCGACGGCGAGTTCTCGGAGCGCGGCATCCCGGCGGCGATCGTCACCAAGTATCTGGCCGAGCACGGCGTCATCGTCGAGAAGTGCGGCCTGTACAGCTTCTTCATCATGTTTACCATCGGCATCACCAAGGGCCGCTGGAACACGATGGTCACCGAACTGCAACAGTTCAAGGACGATTTCGACAAGAACCAGCCGCTGTGGAAGGTGCTGCCCGAATTCGTGCAGAAGCATGGGGTCTACGAGCGCATCGGCCTCAAGGACCTGTGCCACCTGATCCACGGCGTTTACGCGGTCAACGACGTGGCGCGCCTGACCACGGAAATGTACCTCTCCGACATGGTGCCGGCGATGAAACCCGCCGACGCCTTCGCCCGCATGGCGCACCGCGAGATCGACCGCCTGCCGATCGACGAACTGGAAGGGCGCATCACCAGCATGCTGCTGACGCCATATCCGCCGGGCATACCGCTGCTGATTCCCGGCGAGCGCTTCAACGCCACGATCGTGCGCTACCTCAGGTTCGCCCGCAATTTCAACGAACAGTTCCCCGGCTTCGAAACCGACATCCACGGCTTGGTCAAGCAAGTGGTCAACGGCAAGGCCCGCTACTACGTGGATTGCGTGCGCTGATAGACGACGAAGGCATACGCCAGCCCGGCTTCCTCGAAGGTCAAGCTGCGCGAGACTTCCCGCCATTCACCGGGACGAACTTCGGGGAAAAAGGCGTCGCCGGAGAAATCCGCCGCGATTTCGGTGAGATACAGCCGCCCGGCAAGCGGCATCGCCTGGCGGTACAGTTCGGCGCCGCCGATGACGAAACTTTCTCCGGCGTCCCCCCCCTTTTCGATGGCCTCCGCCAGCGAGCCGGCCAGCGCGGCGCCGGGCGCGGCATAGTCCCGGTTGCGGCTGACGACTACGTTCAGGCGGCCGGGCAGCGGCCGGAACTTCTCCGGCAGCGATTCCCAGGTCCCGCGCCCCATGATCACCGGCTGGCCGCGCGTCGTCTCGCGGAAATGGCGCAAGTCGCCCGGCAGATGCCAGGGCAGGCGATGGTCATGGCCGATGACCCGGTTGCGGGCGACGGCGGCGATCAGCGAGAGCATGGCGAGAATAAGGAGTTCAAGCGCTATCCGAGAATTTTCGACAGCCAGCCGTCGCGCATCGGGTTGCACAAGACGTTGTCCTGAAAGGTTTCGGCCGGAAAATCACCGTTGAACACAATGACTCCGGCATCCGTATCCGCGAAGCTCTTCCGGAAATAGCGGATAATCGGGGCTTTCAAGGGAAATCCACGGTTTGTCGGGAAAGCACATCCTGGACAGGGTCGTTTTCCCCGACTGCCGGGGGCCATAGATGGCGACCACCGGGAATTCCTTCGCCGATTCCAGCACCTCGGCTTGCATCTCGCGGGTTTTCATGCGCGGGGACGATAGCCGAAAGTCGGCTAAATGAAAAGCGCTGCTTTAAATTTAGACAAGATTCTCAGTTGTGCGCTCTTGGCGCGGGCTTGAAATATCGAAGACAACAAACCTTGATCCTGAAATCGGATGGACCTTGGCGTCAGGCCATGAAAGCCTTGCGCGAAGAGGTCCGGCAGTTTCGCGCGAACACCACGCGGTCGGGACGTCGTCGTTGCGAATCACTCTCGGGCATTGGCCTCACTGGCGCGTTTCAAGCGCTCGCGGCTGTTGGAAAGGTGCCTGCGCATCGCTGCGCTGGCGGATGGCGCATCCTGGCGGATGATGGCGTCGAGAATGCTTTCGTGCTCGCGATTCGTGCTGAAAAGGTAGCTTTGGCCCGGCTCCGCCGAAAATTGCGAGGTGTCGAGCCGGGTACGCGGGATGATCGACGTGCCAAGATAACGGTAGAAATCCTCGAAATACTTGTTATGCGTAGCCAGGGCGATTTGCAGGTGAAACTGGTAATCGGCTTCGACCGACAATCCTCCGTGATTGGCGTCTTCCTCGAAGGCGAGCAGCGCTTCGCGCATGTGCCGCAACTGTTCATCCGTTCGCCGCGTGGAGGCAAGGCCGGCCGCCTCGGCTTCCAGGCTGACGCGCAATTCCAGCATGTCCAGCACATCGCGGATGGTGACCAGTGTAGACAAGTCGAGCGGGTAAACGAGGTGCTTGACCGACGATTTCACAAAAGTGCCGACGCCCTGCCGCGTCTCGACCAGGCCCGCCGCCTGCAGGCGTGAAATCGCCTCGCGCACGACTGTACGGCTGACGCCTTGCTCGGCCATCACCTCCGGCTCGGTCGGCATTTTTTCGCCAGGTTTGTACTGGCCGCTGCGAATCCTGTCCATCAGGTCGCTCATGACTTCCTGCGCCAGGCTCACCGGACGTCGGCGCGGCAGGACGGATGCCTTGGATATATTCATGATGATCCTCTTGCAATTGTCTTTTCGTGTCATTATACTGCGAAACATGTCGTCAGACGACATACGATAGATAGTCAAATCGACAGGGCGTACAGGAGCGGCAAGATTCATTCCGGGTTTGTTTCAGGTTTGTTTCAGGGGGGCAATTGAGTTCAATACAACCGCGAATCGGCGGCACACCGATTCTCACCGAACTTGTGGTTATTCCTGTGGCCGGACTGGACAGCATGCTGCTCAACCTGTCGGGAGCACACGGCCCGTATTTCACCCGCAACATCGTCATCCTGAAGGATAGCGCCGGGAATACCGGACTCGGCGAAGTGCCGGGCGGCGAAAGAATCCGGCAGACCATCGAGGACGCGCGTTCCCTGATCGTCGGCAAGACGCTTGGCGAATACAACTCCATCCTGAACGCCATGCGCGGCGCTTTCGCGGACCGCGATTCGGACGGCCGTGGATTACAGACCTTTGACCTGCGTATCGCCATTCATGCGTTGACCGCGGTCGAATCGGCGCTGCTCGACCTGCTCGGACAATTCATGAATGTCCCGGTCGCGGCGCTGCTCGGCGAGGGCGTGCAACGCGAGGCGGTGGAGATTCTCGGTTATCTGTTTTACGTCGGCGACCGCGGCAAGACCCCGCTCGGCTATCGCCGCGAACCGGGCGCCGACAACGCCTGGTTCCGCGTGCGCAACGAGGAAGCGCTAACGCCGGAGGCCATCGTCCGTCTGGCCGAAGCCGCCCATGAGCGTTACGGCTTCAACGACTTCAAGTTGAAAGGCGGCGTATTTTCAGGCGACGAGGAAATGGAAGCCGTCCTTGCCCTGCACGAACGTTTTCCCAAGGCGCGCATCACTCTCGATCCGAACGGCGCCTGGTCGCTGCCCGAAGCTGTCCGCCTGTGCCGCGATAAACACGGCATCCTGGCGTATGCGGAAGATCCGAGCGGAGCGGAGTCCGGTTTCTCGGGCCGCGAGGTGATGGCCGAGTTCCGCCGCGCCACCGGATTACCGACCGCGACCAACATGATCGCTACCGATTGGCGACAGTTGGCGCATTCGATCGCGTTGCAATCGGTCGACATCCCGCTCGCCGACCCGCATTTCTGGACGATGCAGGGCGCGGTGCGCGTGGCCCAGCTTTGCCGGATGTTCGGCCTGACCTGGGGTTCGCACTCGAACAACCACTTCGACATCTCGCTGGCCATGTTTACACACGTTGGCGCCGCCGCGCCGGGCAAGGTCACCGCCATCGACACGCACTGGATCTGGCAGGACGGCCAGCGCCTGACCAGGGAACCGTACCCGATCAGGGACGGCCTGATCCGCGTGCCGGACAAGCCCGGCCTGGGCCTGGAAATCGACATGGCCGAAGTGGACAAGGCGCACCAGGCCTACCAGGCCATGGGACTGGGCGCGCGCGATGACGCGGCCGCCATGCAATTCCTGATTCCCGGCTGGAAATTCGATCACAAGCGCCCGTGCCTCGTGCGCTGAATCACTGAGAGCGAAATCATGAGCCATCCTCCGTATTGCCCGATCCCCAACACCTTCCGCCAGAATCTGATCGCCGGCAAGCAATTGATCGGCTGCTGGTGTGCGCTGGGCAGCGAGATCACCACCGAGGTCATGGGACTCGCCGGCTTCGACTGGCTGCTGCTCGACGGCGAGCATGCGCCGAACGACGTGCTCTCCTTCATCCCGCAACTGATGGCCTTGAAGGACAGCGCCAGCGCGCCGGTCGTCCGGCCGCAATGGAACGACATGGTGATCGTCAAACGCCTGCTCGACGTGGGGTTCTACAATTTTCTGATTCCCTTCGTGGAATCGGCCGACGACGCGCGCCGCGCCGTAGCGGCCACGCGCTATCCGCCGGAAGGCGTGCGCGGCGTTTCGGTGGCGCATCGCGGCAACCGCTACGGGACGGTTGCCGATTACTTCAAGGTCGTCAATGACAACATCGCGCTCATCGTCCAGATCGAAAGCCGCAAGGCCGTCGCGGCGATCGACGAAATCTGCGCCGTAGATGGCGTCGACTGCGTGTTCATCGGCCCGTCCGATCTCGCCGCGGGCTACGGCTACCTGGGGAATCCGCGGCACCCTGAAGTACAGGACGCCATGCAGAAGATCGTTACCGGCGCGCGGTCGCACGGTAAACCGGCGGGGATACTGGCGCCCGTCGAGGCCGACGCGCGGCGCTACATGGAGATGGGCATTTCCTTCGTCGCCGTCGGCAGCGACCTGGGCGTTTTCCGCAACGCCTCGCAGTCGTTGCGCGACAAATTTTCGAGCAAGCAAAACTGAAAGGAACAGGCAATGAGCAAAGTAGGCTTTGTAGGATTGGGGATCATGGGCACGCCGATGGCCGAAAACCTGATCAAGGGCGGGCATGAGGTTTTCCTGTTCAGCATCCCGAGCATTCCCGAAGCGCTGGTACAGGCGGGCGGCAAGCCTTGCGCGTCGGGCAAAGAGGTCACCCGGAACGCCGATGTGATCATCATCATGGTGCCGGATACGCCGCACGTCGCCGCCGCCCTGTTCGATCCCGGCGGCATCGCCGAAGGACTCTCGCCCGGCAAGATCGTCGTCGACATGAGTTCCATCTCGCCGATCGAAACCAAGGAATTCGCCGGCAAGATCAACGCGCTGGGCTGCGAATACCTCGACGCCCCGGTCTCCGGCGGCGAAGTCGGCGCCAAAAACGCCACGCTGTCGATCATGGTCGGCGGCAAGCAGGAAACCTTCGATACCGTCAAGCCGCTGTTCGAACTGATGGGCAAGAACATCACCCTCGTCGGCGGCAACGGCGACGGACAAACCGCCAAGGTCGCCAACCAGATCATCGTCGCCCTGAACATCGAAGCCGTCGGCGAAGCGCTGCTCTTTGCCGCCAAGGCCGGCGCCGACCCGGCCAAGGTGCGCGCCGCGCTGATGGGCGGCTTCGCCTCGTCGAAGATCCTCGAAGTGCACGGCGAACGCATGGTCAAGCGTACCTTCAACCCGGGCTTTCGCATCGAACTGCACCAGAAGGACCTCAACCTGGCGCTGTCCGCGGCGCGCAAGCTCGGCGTCTCGTTGCCCAACACCGCCACCTGCCAGGAACTGTTCAACAGTTGCGCGGCGCACGGCGGCAGCGCCTGGGATCACTCCGGCATGGTGCGCGCGCTGGAGCTGATGGCCGGCTTCGAGATCGGGCAGAAGACATGAGCATTCAGTCATCGGCCTTTTCAGAAGGAAAAGCAGTTTCAATTCAATCACTATAAGGAGGTAGGTCATGCGTTCATTCAAACTTTCCCGAGTCGCCGGTTTTGTTTTTGCCGCTACAGTCACGGCGTCGCTCATTTCGTCCTCGCCGGCGCAGGCCGCGGATGATTTCAACCACATGGTGCGCATCATCGTGCCAAATGCAGCCGGCGGTACGTCGGACATCTTGGCTCGCCTCATCGCCCCGAAGCTGTCCGAGGCGATCGGCCAGACGGTCATTGTCGAGAACAAGCCAGGCGCTGGCGGGAACGTCGGCGCGGACTTCGTGGCCAAATCGCCGAAAGACGGTCATAACATCGTCCTGATGGATGTCGGTACGCTGGCTACCGCCCCCAGCCTGTTCAGCAACTTGACGTTCGACGTGGAGAAGGATCTTGCGCCCGTCGGGATGATCATGTTCGTACCCTACATACTGGCTGTAAACCCGTCTTTCCCGGCGAAAACGGTCGACGAACTCATCAGCTATTCCAAGGCGAATCCCGGCAAGGTCTCGGTGGGGAACTCCGGTGTCGGAACCATCACCCATCTGGTGGGCGCCATCATCGCCAAGGAGAAGGGGCTGCAGTGGAAATACATCCCCTATAAGGGAGGCGCGGCCTCTTCGCGAGCCGTGGTGACCGGAGAATCGAATGTGGTCATCAACGGCGCGACGGCAACGGCGCCGTTCGTAAGCAGCGGGCAGTTGGTCGGGCTGGCGGTAAGCAGCAAAGAACGGATGAAGAATTTCCCGAATCTGCCGACCTTCCGCGAAGCGGGCCTGCCGCAGCCGGACGCGGGTTCTTTCCAAGGGGTTCTGACCACTGGCGGTACGCCTCCCGCCGTCGTCAAGCGTCTGAGCGACGAGATCATCAAAATTCTTGCGCAGCCGGACATGCAGAAAAAAATCGCCGAGCAGGGCGGCGTCATCCAGAGCGCCAAGCCGGAAGGACTGCGTGACTGGCTGCAGGAATACATCAAGGTATTTGGCGACGAAATCCGCGCGGCCAACATCAAGGTGGAATGATGAGCCCCAAACAGGAAGCTGGACCGAAGACCAGCCCAGCCAATGAAGATTTGTTCTTCGGTCTGTTCCTTTTGGGAATGGCCATCCTGGTATTCGCCAGCACCCGTAAACTGTTGATTGGCACCTCCAGCAACATGGGAGCAGGCTACTTTCCCCAGGCGATCGCCTGGGGGATGATTTTTTTTGGCGTCTTTTTCGTTGCCAAATCCCAGGTAAGGCCAAGTGAAAAGGTATATGCGCCGTACTGGCGGGGTCTGTTCCTGATTATCCTGGCGGTGGCTGTATTCTCGCTGCTGCTGATGAAGGCCGGCCTCGTCCTGGCGGCCTTCCTGGCCATGCTGATCGCCAGTGCGGCCAGCAAGGAGACGCGGCCGGTGGAAATCGTGGTGTATAGCGCACTCATGTCGGCCGCGTCCGCCTTGCTGTTCGTCCGGGCCTTGTCCATGCCCATGCCGATATTTCCCTGGTAGGTGACCTTCATGGAACTCTTCAGCAATCTGATGCTTGGCTTCTCGACGGCACTGGAGTGGCACAATCTGCTCTATTGTCTGTTCGGCGCGCTGATTGGAACCTTGATCGGCGTGCTGCCGGGAATCGGCCCGGTGCCGACGGTCGCCCTGCTGCTGCCATTCACTTTCGGGATGGCTCCGGCTTCGGCGTTTATCATGTTGGCCGGCATTTTCTACGGCGCCCAATACGGTGGTTCCACCACGGCCATTCTGGTCAATATCCCGGGTGAAACCTCGGCCGTCGTGACCTGTCTCGATGGGCACCAGATGGCCAGGAACGGCCGTGCCGGCACGGCGCTGGCGATAGCCGCGATGGCGTCCTTTTTCGCCGGAACCGTAGCGACAACGGTCATCGCCATGCTGTCCGGGCCGCTCTCCAGACTGGCCATGAGCTTTACCGCGGTCGAGTTCTTCAGCCTGATGGTTCTGGGCCTGGTGGCGGCGGTGATCATGGCGCACGGTTCCATCGTCAAATCCCTGGCCATGATCGGCATCGGCCTGCTGATCGGCGTGGTTGGCATCGACGTCAATACCGGCGTGGCGCGGATGACCTTCAATATCCCTGAATTCGCCGACGGCCTCAGTTTCGTCTCCGTCGCCATGGGTTTTTTCGGTTTGGCCGAAATCATCAACAACCTGGAAAAACCGTCGCATCAAATCGTCGTATCCCAAAAAATGAAGAATCTGCTTCCCACGTGGCAGGATCTGAAAACGGCTTTTCCAGCCATGCTCCGGGGAACGGCCATCGGTTCGATCCTCGGCGTTCTGCCTGGCGGCGGCGCGGCGCTTCCCCCCTTTACCGCGTATGCCATCGAGAAGAAACTGGCGCGCGATCCGTCCCGCTTCGGCAAGGGGGCGATCGAGGGCGTCGCTTCGCCTGAAGCGGCCAACAACGCGGGCGCGCAGACGAGCTTCATTCCCTTGCTGACACTCGGGATTCCGTCGAACGCCATAATGGCGTTGATGATCGGCGCGCTGATGATCCAGGGAATCCAGCCCGGCCCGCAGATCATCGTCGAGCAGCCTGAACTGGTGTGGGGCGTCATCGCCAGCATGTGGGTCGGCAACCTGATGCTGCTGGTGATCAACCTGCCGTTGATCGGCATCTGGGTTTCGATGCTGAAGGTGCCGTACCGCTTGCTGTTCCCGGCGATCATGCTGTTTTGCTGCATCGGCGCCTACGGTGTCAACAACAGCGTCATGGACATCTGGCTGATGCTCGGGTGCGCGGTCGTCGGTTACTTTTTCATCAAGGTCAAGGTCGAGACCGCGCCGCTGTTGCTCGGGCTGATACTTGGACCCCAACTGGAAGAAAATCTCCGGCGCGCCATGTTGCTGTCGGACGGGGATTTCAGCGTCTTCGTCACCCGTCCGATCAGCGCCGTCCTGCTCGGCTCGGTCGCCGTCATCCTGCTCGTCATGCTTTCTCCCGCTGTCCTCAAAAAACGCGATGAGATCGTTGAATCAGAGGGTTAGCCAGTATTTGAAAATAGCATATTGGTTTCTTTTGAACGGGATTTCGATGACCACAGAACAACTAGGGTTTCGTATCAATGCCAGCTTCGAGCGTGTGCCGGATGAACTCAGCAAGAGCGCGTGCACTATCCCCGTAGCCGTCATTGGCGATGTAGCGCAGCGGATTTTCAGCTTGTCGGGTGGCTTGGAGAATTACTCCCGCAAGGCATTGAGATTCGCCGGCCCGGCCTTGACGGTCAAGGTGCGTCCCGGCGACCATCTGTTCTTGCACAAGGCGCTGGACATTGCAATGCCGGGCGACATTGTGGTTTGCGACGCGGGTGCTGCGCTGGAAAATGCCATTCTCGGTGAAAATATGGGGCGCTATGCGGTCTCGCGCGGCATAGCGGGTATTGTCATTGACGGCGCGATCCGCGATCGCGCGGGCCTGGCCGGGTTGTCGATCCCGGTTTATGCGCGCGGCGTGACGCCCAACGGACCTTGGAAGTCAGGCCCCGGTGAAATCGGTTATCCCGTTGCGGTAGGCGGCGTGGCCATTGCCCCCGGCGATCTGGTCGTGGGGGACGAGGATGGCGTGATCGTGCTGCCTCGCGCCGAAGCGCAGGCGGTAATTGCCAGGGCGCAAGCGCGCGTCGAGGTGGAGGCGCGATCGGCACGCCAGATAACTGAAAAAGCCTGGCCGCGCGCCTGGATAGACCAGGCTATCGCGCAGTTGTCCGACATACGCTAGAGAAGCGCTGAAAACCAGGCAAGCGCGGGAAATTCAACGCTTCATCATTTCCTATCCAATTTGACCGAACCATGATCGACATTAGCAACGAAGATATTTTTCGCGATTATCTGGCGGAGCGCGGACTGGTGCGGGCCGGGGAAGAATTGCGCGTCACCGAGATGAAAGGTGGAATATCGTGCGAGGTTTTGCTGGTCGAGACCCGCCAGGATGCGTTCGTCGTCAAGCAGGCCCTGCCCAAGCTCCGGGTCAAGGAGGACTGGTTCTCCGACATGACGCGGCTCGGCATCGAGCAGGCCTGCCTGCGGTATTGGGACAAGGTGGTGCCCGAACTGGTGCCGCGCTTTCGCTTCTACGATGGCGAGAACTATCTCTATGGCATGGAAGCGGCGCCGGTCGGGGCGCCGATGTGGAAAAGCCTGCTGATGAAGGGATCGATTGATTTCTCGATCGGCCGCCAGGTCGCCGCCGCCCTGGCCAGGGTGCACGACGCGGCCGCCGCCGACCGGGATATCTGGCAGACCTTTGCCGACCAGAAGGTGTTCGTCGAACTCAGGATCAATCCCTATCTACGCACCGTCGCCGAGCGCCACCCGGCGCTGAAGCCGCTGGTCGAGCGCGAAGTAGAGCGGCTGCAAGGCAACCGCCTGACCCTGGTCCACGGCGACTACAGTCCCAAGAACGTGCTGGTCGCGGGCGAACGGCTCTACATTCTCGATTTCGAGGTGGCTCATATCGGCGACCCGTCTTTCGATCTCGCTTTCCTGTCCAATCACTTCCTGTTGAAAGCGGTGAAGAACAGGGATTGGGCGCCGGCTTATCTGGCGCTTCTGGTCAGTTCGATGCGCGATTATCTCAAGGCGATTCGTTTCACCGATCGGCATCGGCTGGAAGAGGACACGGTGCGTACTTTGGCGCTTCTGTTTCTGGCCCGGGTGGATGGCAAATCGCCGGCCGAATACATCACCGAGGAAGAGGACAAGGCCTTGATCCGCGCCTTGGCCTACCAGATTCTCAACGACGGGCTGACCCGTTTCGACCAGGTCGCCGTGCTGGCCTGGCACACGCTGCGCGCCGCCCGTTCCCCCAAGACCGACGTTTGAGAAGCTGTTTTAAAAGAATGGGTACGAGAAATGCTTAGATCCCAAAAACCTCAATTCAAGCCTTGGGGGAAGGTAGGGCGGTTTCTCCGAAACCGCCGCCCCCCGGCGCGCTCGCAGAGCGCGCCCTACCCTGGATGATCCATCGGCTTCTCAAACGTCTTTCTGATTGCTAAAACAGCTTCTAAGGGATCAGATGTCAGGTGTCGGTAATTTGCGGGCGCGAAGCGCCCGGTAACTGATCTGATCCCTGATTCCTGTCCTCCGATCCCTGACCAGACTGACGCGCGGCCATGTATCCGCCGACCAGGCGCAGGAGTTCTTCCTCTTGATAGGGTTTGCCGAGATAGTGGTTGACGCCGGCTTCGAAGGCGTAGTTGCGGTGCTTTTCCGAGGTGCGCGAGGTGATCATGATGATCGGCACGTGTTTTATGCGCGCGTCGGCGCGGACGTGGCGCGTCAGGTCGAAACCGTCCATGCGCGGCATCTCGATGTCGGACAGCATCAC
>JAISQQ010000094.1 GCA_031274075.1 Accumulibacter sp. | reverse complement strand
GACATTTGAGAAGCAGATGGATCATCCAAGGTAGGGCGCGCTCTCCGAGCGCGCCGGGTGGCGGCGGTTTCGGAGAAACCGCCCTACCTTCCCCCAGGGCTTGAATTGAGGTTTTTGGGGCGTCCTACTGTTTTCCGTCCCCCGTCCCCCGCGGGGTGAACAAGCTGAGCCGCCATGCCGCGCGGATACCGCTTGCCACGGTCACGCCCATCACCCAGAACACGCTGGCTACGCCGATGGCGGCGCCGACCGTGCCGAATACCAGGGGCGTCAGGATGCTGGAAACGTTGACCGAGATCATGCGCAGGCCGAGCGCTTCGCCCTGGCGGTGGGGAGGCGTGATCTGGTGCAGCATGCTCATGACCATCGGCTGTACGCCGCCGAGCGAAAATCCGAGCAGGATCGAACAGACGGCCATGGTCCACGACGATTGCATCAAGGGGTAGACGCCGAACAGGATCGCCGTCGCCACCATCGCTCCGGTGATTACCGCCCATTCCTTGAGGTGCGCCACGATCGACGGCAGGAACAGGCGCACCACCGTCGCGGCGACGGCGAACAGGCCGAGGATGATGCCGATGACGGAAGCGCTGATGCCGCGCTCGTGACCCAGCACCGGCAGGACGAAGGTGTGCACGTCCCAGCAGGACGACAACAGCCAGTTGACCAGCAGCAGCAGGCGCATGCGCGATTCGCCCAGGAGATCCCACGCGCTGCCCTGCTCCGGCCCCTGCTCGCCCTTGTTCAAGGGCAGGTCGGAGGCGTGGTAGATCGCTGCGCACGAGCACAGCGCCAGCACGGCCAAGGCCCCGAAACAGACGCGAAAACCCGCGTGGTCGATCGCCAGTCCGGCGAGGAACGGGCCGACGAAGTTGGCGATCGACGGCGCGATGGCCATCCAGCTGAATACCTGCTTGAGCTGCACCGGATCGTGCGCCAGGCGTCCCGCGTGCCGCTGCAGGACGATCACCGCCGAGCCGTTGGCGCCGCCGCACAGCATGGCCGATACGCAGAGCACGGGAAAAATGGGCCACGCGGCCGCCAGCCCGGCGCCGAGCACCGAGAATCCCATGCACCAGATCACCGGATTCTTGAAGTTGTGACGATCCGCGTAACGGCCCGCCGGTATCGAGAGGAACAACTGGACGAGGGCGAACAGCGCCAGCAGCACGCCAACCGCCGCCGCGCCCTGCCCCGTGCGCAGGGCCAGCAGCGGCGCCGCCATGCGCACCCCGGCCATGCAGCCGTTGATGCATATCTGTACGCCGATCAGGCAGGCCAGCGTCCGGTTCAAATGAATATCAGAGGGCATGGGGTTCAGAAGACAGAGGACAGTTCGGTTGCCGGGCGCGAAGCGCCCGCAAAAATTACTGTCTTCTGTCCTTTGGATTGCAAATCGCCGATTGTAAACTCCAAGAACTTAGTTGCGATCTTCTCTGGGAGCGCGGGGCACCAGCCCCGCAACAACGGTGGCACTGTCATGGCGCGGGTCAAACGCGGGGCTGGTGCCCCGCGCTCCCAGAGGTGGCTCGAAGTGAAGCTTTCATAATGGGCTTGTGTAAGATACCTGTGCTCCCAGAGAGAAGATCGCAAACAGCTTCTAAGCTCCGGCGCGAAGCACCGCATTTCTTCAAGATTCGCGGAGGCTTCGCCCGCGGCAAGGGTACGACCGGCGGATCGCAGCCGCCCCGCGCACGGGTTCCCGGTTTACGCCGGAATGACGGAATGAGCCAAGACGGTTTCTCCGCGACCGTCGCCGCGGAGACGAAGCCCTGCCGCCGTTTCGCCGCGTCACGGCGCCTGCGTGATCAGCCGCCCCTCGGCGAAGAACAGATCGAGGTTGTCGATCACCCTTTGCGCCATGGCCAGGCGCGTTTCCTCGGTGGCGCTGCCGACGTGCGGCAGCAGCACCACGTTGTCCATGGTCAGCAGTTCTGCGGGCACCTGCGGTTCGTTCTCGAAGACGTCGAGTCCCGCGCCGGCAATTTTCTTCTCCGCCAGGGCGCGCACCAGCGCCGGCTCGTCGACCACCGAGCCGCGCGAGACGTTGATCAGGAAGCCGCGCGGCCCGAGCGCGTCGAGCACCGCGGCGTCGATCAGGTGGCGCGTGCCCGCCCCTCCGGCGGTAATCACCACCAGGAAATCCGCCCAGCGCGCCAGCTCGACCAGCGACGGTTCGTACGCCCAGGGCGCGTCGGCCACCGGGTGCCGGGCGTGGTAATGGATGTCCATTTCGAAGCCCAGCGCGCGACGGGCGATCGTCCTGCCGATGCGTCCCAGGCCGACGATGCCCAGGCGGGCGCCGCTGACCTTGCGGCCAAGATGAAAGCTGCTCGCGCCAAGCTGCGCCCACCGGCCGGAACGCACGTAGCGGTCGCCCTCCGGCGTGGCGCGCGCGACGCCGAGCAGCAGCGCGAAGGCCGTATCGGCGACGCAGTCGTTGAGGATGTCCGGCGTGTACCCCACGGCGATGCCGCGCGAACGCGCCACATCCATGGGGATCTTGTCGACGCCGACGCCGAAGCAGGAAATGACGCGCAGATTCGGCATGGCCGCGATCTGCGCGGCCGAAACGCCGAACAGCGCCGAGGTCGCCACGCCGGCAAAGCGCGCGCCCTGTTCCGCCAGGAAAGCGGCGGGATCGGACGCGTCGTCGAGCACGCTGAGCACATAGCGCTCGCGCAACCAGTTTTCGAGGGCAGGCAGCAGACTTCCGATCTGCAGGATGTGGGGACGTTCAGGAGTATTGGCATTCATGGCGGGAGTAGAAGAAATGATGTTGGAAGGGAAACGGCGCGATTTTGCGTGCAAGAACGGCCGCTGGGCGAAACCCGTCCATTCTACCTATTCCAGAGGACAGGGGACAGAATTACGGAGACCATCCCAGGGAAATCGCCTACGCAAATGTCGCAAGCAGCCGCCAAGAATCTTTTATATTCAAGTCGTTATGTGGCGCGAAAATGCCTTTCACCGCGCATGGAGAAATGAGAGCCTCCGGAACCTGGGAGCGCGGGGCTTCTGCCCCGCAACAGCGGTGGTCGTATCATTCCCGCCGTTGCGGGGCGGAAGCCCCGCGCTCCCAGGAATCCCAAACCCAGACGACCTTCCCCGACGCGAAACCGCCGAACGCCTCCCACCGCCCCGCTTGGGCGTTGGCGCAAAACCGTTGATGCACCGTAGGGCGGGAAAGCGAAGCGCCTCCCGCCGGTCCCCTTCCCGGCGCGACGCGCCGCACGATTCAAAGGCTGTCGAATAATATGAGCGGCGGCTACGCCGCCGGAGAGAACGACCGGCGGGAGGCGCTGCGCTTTCCCGCCCTACGTGTATCAGGTATCAGGGATCAGATGCCAGGGATCAGTAATTCTCGCGGGCGCGAAGCGCCCGGTAAACGAACTGTCCTCTGTCCTCAGTCTTCTGTCCTCTGAAATCGGGCAAGCAGCAGCGAATTGGACACCACGGAGACCGAGCTCAAGGCCATCGCCGCCCCGGCGACGACCGGATTCAGCCAGCCCAGCGCCGCCAGCGGAATGCCCAGCAGGTTGTAGATGAAGGCCCAGAACAGGTTTTGCCGTACCTTGGCGAGCGTGGCGCGCGACAGGCGGATGGCGTCGGCCACGCCGTCGAGGCTGCCGCGCACCAGCGTGATATCGGCGGCCTCGATGGCGGCGTCGGAGCCCGCGCCCATGGCGAAACCGACGTCGGCGGCGGCCAGCGCCGGCGCGTCGTTGATGCCGTCGCCGGCCATGGCGACGACGCTGCCGCCGGATTTCAGCGCCTCGACCGCGTCGGCCTTGCCGGCCGGGGAAATGCCGGCGCGGAAATCCTCGATCCCGGCGCGGCGGGCGATCGCCGCCGCCGTGACCGGGTTGTCGCCGGTGAGCATCACCACCCGCGCGCCCATGGCCTTGAGCCGGGCCACGGCGGCCGGCGACGATTCGCGCAAGGGATCGGCTATCGCCAGCAAAGCCAATACCGCCCCGTTTTCGGTCAACGCGACGACGGTCTTGCCTTCGCCCCGCAAGGCGGCGATCCGTTCCTCCGCCGACGCCGCGCCGGGCAAGCCGTCCGGCGCGCCGAGCCTCAGCCAGCGTCCGCCGATCGACCCTTCCACGCCGGCGCCTGGCGTGGCCTTGAAACCGGAGACCGCGGGCAGGCTCCGTCCGCCGGCTCGCGCCGCCCGCAAAACGGCCTTTCCCAGGGGATGCTCCGAGCCTTGTTCCAGTCCGGCGGAGAGCGTCAGCGCTTCGTCCGCCGCGATGGACAAAGGCACGACGTCGGTCACCTCGGGTTCGCCGCGCGTCAGCGTGCCGGTCTTGTCGACCGCCAGGACGTTGATTTTTCCGGCGCGCTCCAGCGCCTCGGCGTTCTTCACCAGGATGCCGGCGCGCGCGCCCCGCCCCGCGCCGACCATGATCGCCGTCGGCGTGGCCAGGCCGAGCGCGCACGGGCAGGCGATCACCAGCACGGCGACGGCGTTGATCAGCGCTTCGTCGAACGCGCCTCCAAAAAACCACCAGGCGGCCAGGGTAAGCAGGGCGATGGCGCAGACGATGGGCACGAAGATCGCCGCGATGCGATCCGCCAGCCGCTGCACGGGTGCCTTCGACCCCTGCGCCTCGGCCACCCGGCGGATGATGCCCGCCAGCAGGGTATGTTCGCCGACGCCGGTGGCCCGGCAGCGCAGCATGCCTTCGTGGTTGGCCGTCGCCGCGAAAACGCGCTCGCCGGGACGCTTGGCTACCGGCATGCTCTCGCCGGTGAGCATCGCCTCGTTGACGCTCGACGCGCCTTCGAGCACCTCGCCGTCGACCGGCACGTTGTCGCCCGGCCGGACGATGAACACGTCGCCGGGCATCAGCCGCGCCGCGTCGATCTCCACGAGTTGCCCGTCGCGTTCGACGCGCGCCGTCCTCGGCTGCAAGCGCAGCAGCGCCTCGATCGCCGCCGTGGTGTGCGCCCTGGCGCGCGATTCGAGTAGCTTGCCGAGCAGCACCAGCGTAATCACCGCCGCCGAGGCCTCGAAATAAACGGGCAGATCGCTCAGGCCGCCGAACGTCACCGCCAGGCTGAAAAAGTAGGCGGCGCTGGTGCCCAGCGCGACCAGCACGTCCATGTTCGCCCCGCCGCCGCGCAGCGCCTTCCAGCCGCCCGCGTAGAAACGCCCGCCGATCCAGAACTGCACCGGGGTGGCCAGCAGCCATTGCAGCGCGCGCGGCAAGAGATCCGCATGAGCCCCATGCGGCGCGCCCGCGCCAAACATCGTCGCCATCTGCGCGACGAGCGGCAGCGTCAGCGCGGCGGCGATCCAGAAGCGCGCGAGCTCGGCGCGGTACGCCGCGAGCTTGCGCGCCTTCTCCTCCTCGCGCGAGCGATCGTCCAGCAGACGGCCCGAAAAGCCCGCCTTGGCCACGGCGTCGAGCAGGGAAGCGGCGTCGGCGCTGCCCGGCCGGTAGCGCACCCGCGCCCGTTCCGACGCCAGGTTGACCGCCGCCTCGACCCCGTCGATCCGGTTCAACACTTTTTCCAGGCGCGCGGCGCAGGCGGCGCAGGTCATGCCCTCGATGCCCA
>JAISQQ010000090.1 GCA_031274075.1 Accumulibacter sp. | reverse complement strand
CGATGTGGAAGGTCGGCGTCTCGCCCACGGGGCAGTAGAAGCGCGGCACGGGGAAATCGGCATCCACCGCCTTGATGGTGGCGCCGGCGGCCTTGTAGATGGCCGACAGGGCGGCGCTTTCCTTGACGATGGCGCGGCGGCGCACGTAGGCGACGCCGAGGCAGGATTCGAGCAGCGCTGTGATACGGAAGCCCGCTATCTCGCGCGTGCCTTGCGTGCTGCGCTCGGCCACGCGCACGGATTTGACGATGTGCAGCGCGTCGCCGCTGCTGATCGAGAGCTTCTGGCCCTCGGCCAGCATCTTGTCGAGGCCGGCGTCACCGGCCCGGATGTCCGCCTCCAGCGTCATCGGCACCGGCGCCAGGTCGGAGCGCAGCACGGCGGACTTGATGAGGTCGCCGCGAATCTGCTTGCCGTCGGCGAGAAAGAGAATCACGGCCCAGCTTTCACACGGTGACGATGGGCTGGAAGAACGCCCGGTGCGGCATGTCGGCCTCGGCCTGGGCGATTTCGGCCGCGATTTCGCTGGTCGAACGCCCGAAGGGGTCGGTGCCCATACCGCGCGACGCTTCCAGTTGCAGGGCGGTTTCCCGCTCCGCGTAGAGCAGGAACAGCGGGCGAATCAGCGCCCATTCGGACGGGGTGATGTTGGTGTCGCCGTCGATGTCCGGCACGGGGTCGACGCCCTCGTGCGCGCGCAGGGCCGCGAACCCGGCGTAGAACCGGGTCGCCGCGACGGCCTGCGCCAGCACCGTTTCCTCGTCCAGCAGGTTGCCGGCCGGCCGCTCCTGCGTAGCGAAGGTCTGCGCCAGGTCGGCCAGCTTCGCCATCAGCGGTAGTCGCCCGAGTTGCCGGCGATGATTTCGCCGAAGTAATGGTAGAACAGCGTACCGCTGAAGATCAGCGGTTGCGAGCGGTTCTCCCAGTCGCGGTCGGGTACGTCCATCTGGATAAACGCATCGACGATGCGCTTGGCACGCAGGAACTTGATGGGCGTGCCCTCGTAAATCTTCGCGTTGAAGGTAGATCCGCCGCTGGCGTAGGTACCGCCGCGCGTGATGAGGTTTACCAGCATCTGGTCGATGGAACCGGCAACCGTCTCGAACATCGAGATTTGCCCCTGCTGGGCAAGCTTCAGTTGCTGCGGCTGCCACAGGGTGGCGCCCAGCGGCGTCGGCACTTCGATTTCGCCGGCGGGCGAAAGCTCGGGCCAGGGCGCCTGCTTGCACAGCAGGTAGTTCCCCTCGAAACCTTCGATTTCAAAGGTGAAGTCGCTGGAAATGACCTTGGCGCCCAGGGCGCGGGTCGTGTCGTAAAAGCCCTTGAGATAGGCGGCGTTGGAGACAGTCATTTCGTGTCCTTTCGTAGGAGATGGAGACGTACATAGGCACTGTATGGCACTCCCTGCCCGGCGCCTGGCGCGGTTTTCCGCCTACTGGCAGGTCTGAATGGCCGCTTCCAGCTCGGCCTCGTAGCCTTGGCGCTGCTTGCGCTCCGCACGCAAGGCCGCCATTTGTCGGAAGACGCTGGAGCCCAGTGGAAGCGCATCGACAGCGTAAGCCGGCTTCGTCGGCGCGGATACCTTGCACGGGACAGGGACAGGAATAAGCACTTGCTGCATGTCGGGCGCGCGCTGCGCGGGCGATGATGCGCACCCGGCAAGGCCGGCCAGCGCGGCCAGGGCGAGGGTTGGGAGGATGGTCTTCACGGGTTCCCTCGCTCGGTCTTCAGTTCGAGGTCGAACGCGGCGGACGCGGCGGCGCACTCGTTGGCGCCGGCGGCTGGCTGGGACTGCAAGATGCTCACGGCCTGCGCCTGGTAGCGGGCGGATTCGGTCTTCGCCTTGTCGGCGGCGGCCTTGGCCGTCTGCTCGCGTTCGTTGGCTTGCGCAACCAGCTTCGTGATCTCGTCGTTCTGCTTCTGCGCGGCGGCGGCCACGGCGTTGTAGGACTGCTCGAAGGAATCGGCGCGGTCCCTGGCCGCCTTCAGTTGCGTTTCCAGCGCGGCAAGCTTGGGCGAGTAGTAGGCAGACGTGGCCTTGTAGCCCAGCCCGATACCCACGGCGATCATGACGGCGACGCCCAGCACCTTCCAGAGCAAGGGATTCAACGGGTCCATTCCGCCTCGCCTCCCGGCGCGTGCTCCTTGGGTTTACTCTTGTCGCCCATGAGGTACACGCCCAGGCCGCCGACGATGGAGCCGAAGCCGATGCCGAAAGCCTGCATGTCGAAGTCCTTGCCCTGGACAATCACGCCCCACGCGGCCAGGACGATGAAGGCGACGATGCCGACGATGGCGGCAACCCGCCCCGTTTCTAGTGTCTTGCCGTCGTAGTCGGTGATGAGATCATCGAGCGCCATGTCGTGTCCCTTTCTGCCGTCGGGCATCCTCCGTGTCATGCCGCTCGAAGGCGGCGGCCATCTTGATGTCGTACTTGTTGGCCGCGTAGTTCGGCCCGTTGTAGTTCTTGGCGAACCTCACCCAATCCTGGGCTTTCATCGCCGCCCAGATGGCCAGGTTGGCTTTCACGAAGCGCACGAAGGCATCCAGGTGCGCGGCTTCGTCGCGGTACATGGCATCGACGAAAGCCTGTACCGAAGCAAAACCCAGCCGTTGCCAGTGAAAGCCCATGATCTGGAACAGGCCCCAGCTCGCGGACTCCAGCGCGCAGGCGCGGTCGATCCTGGCGGCCTCGTCCAGCCGGTCGCATTCCGCGACGCCGCCCCGGTAGCCGCCGGCTGTCGAATTGACGACGCCAGGGTGGCTCCCTACGAAGGCGTCGGCGCGCTGCTGGCCGATGGCATCCTTCAACCGTCGGTACATGATGTGCCGCTCGAACAGGATGACGGGGCGGCCATCGCCGTAGAAGCCGGAACCACGGCTTTCCACCTCGGTGACGGCCTTCACCGCCGCGGTGGGAACGGCCAGCTCCTTCGCCGCCGCCTCGAAATCGCTTTCCTTCAGGCGCTTGTCCGTCATCACATTTGCCATCACATCACCCCCAGTTTCTTGAGGGCCAGGGTGACGATAATCCCGGCCGCCGCCCAGGCTCCATTGATCACCCAGCCCGTCACCAGCTTCTGCATGGGCTGCTGTCGCTCGATGCTGCTGACCCGAGCCTCGACCTTGGAAATCGCGCCGAAGGCCCGGTCCAGGGCGCTCGCAATGTTCGCGTGGCGCTCTTCGAGACGAGCCAGGCGCTCCAAGGCATCGGCTACCCGTGACATGGTTGCCTGCACCTCGCCCAGGCTCTGGCGGACGGAACCAATCTCGGCGCGCATGAAATCCTGGTCGACCGGCATGTCAGCGAGTCCTCGCAATGGTCTTGGCGACGATGCCGCAAGCGCGAATCACGTCATTGAGGCGATTCACGATGGCGGCTTGTGTTTTCAACTCGGACTCCCTTCCCTTTTTCCAGTCGTCGAACGGCTTGCCCTCAAAGAATTTCCTGGCCGTGCTGGGCGGCATTTGCATGGCGTCGGCCAGGGATGTCGAGGAATATAGGGCGAGGCTAGTGTAGTATTTCGTTCTTAATAGAGCTTTTAATCAGCGATAACACTTTGTATTCATTGAGTTTTGTATGGTTCAATTAGCGCGCAACACTACACTAGAGGCCAGATTCATCAGGTTTTCCGACCAGTTCGCGCGCCATTCGAGAGAGGCAGGTATGAACCGGAAATCGGGCCGGCGGCAGGTTCGCCGTCGGCCCTCCTTTCGACATCGCCACGATGCCATCCTTGCTGAACTCGATCTTGAACAGGTGGTGCAGCTTCCCGCGGCCAGCGAAGTGGAGCGCCATCAGCGCGGAGAAGTCGCTTTCGGGGAAGGCGCTCATGATCTTCATGCGCGCCACCAGGAACTCGTCAAAGGCGCCCTCGGCCATGTCGGCGTCCGGCACGCTCTCGCCCGAGCGCACCATCTGCGCGGCCATCGCGCCCAGAATCCAGTGCGAGCGGCCGGACAACGGTTTGCCCGAGGCGTCCGGCACCTCGCCGGCCATGCGCTCGATGGACTCGGCCATCGCGCCGGTCAGGTGCCGGATGTGCCAGGCGTCGCCGCCGACCTCGCCCACCTCGATCTGCGCGGCCTGGGTCTGGATGTCGGCCGCGCCGTCCAGGTAGTCCGAGTAGTGGCCGTCTCCCAGGGCGAAGTCGGGGCCGTCATCGGCCGTCGCGGCCAAGTAATGCGCCACGGCCAACATGCGTTCCTGCACCGTCCAGGCGGCAGGGTCTTCGATGCCTTGGGCGGACGCCACGGCGAGCCGCAGAAAGGCCGTGCAGGACGCCTCTTCGAGGTGCGGCGGCATCGACGCGATGGCGA
>JAISQQ010000051.1 GCA_031274075.1 Accumulibacter sp. | reverse complement strand
ATTTCTTCGACAGGATCATCGTGATCGCTGCTGTCAGCGTCGTCTTCCCGTGGTCTACGTGTCCAATCGTGCCGACGTTTACGTGCGGCTTCGTACGCTCAAATTTTGCCTTAGCCATTTGGATATCCTCGCAAACAGTATTACTTCTTGTTGATGACGGCCTCGGCGACGTTTTTCGGCGCCTCGACATAGTGCCTGAATTCCATCGAATACGTCGCCCGTCCCTGGGACAGCGAGCGCACGGTGGTGGCATAGCCGAACATCTCGGCCAGGGGCACTTCGGCCTTGATGGCCTTGATGCCGCCGGGAAGTTCTTCCATGCCGTGGACGATGCCGCGCCGGCTCGACAGATCGCCCATGATGTTGCCCGTATATTCGTCGGGAGTCTCGACCTCGACCGACATCATCGGCTCCAGCAGCGTCGGCGAAGCCTTCTTCATCCCGTCCTTGAAGGCCATCGACGCCGCCATGCGGAAGGCGTTTTCGTTGGAGTCGACGTCGTGGTACGAACCGTCGAACAGCGTGAACTTGATGTCGACCACCGGGAATCCGGCGAGCACGCCGCTCTTGACCGACTCCCGCAATCCCTTGTCTACCGCCGGAATGTACTCGCGCGGGACGACGCCGCCCTTGATCGCGTCGACGAATTCGTAGCCCTTGCCGGTTTCATTCGGCTCGAGCCTGATCCACACATGACCATACTGGCCGCGCCCGCCGGACTGCTTGACGAATTTTCCTTCCTGCTCGACGGTTTTCTTGATGCATTCGCGATAGGCGACCTGCGGCGCGCCCACGTTGGCGTCGACGCCGAATTCGCGTTTCATGCGGTCGACGATGATTTCGAGGTGCAATTCGCCCATGCCGGAGATGATCGTCTGCCCGGTTTCCTCGTCGCTGCGCACGCGGAAGGACGGATCCTCCTGCGCCAGGCGGCCCAGAGCGATACCCATCTTTTCCTGGTCGCCCTTGGTCTTGGGTTCGACGGCGATATGAATGACCGGCTCGGGGAATTCCATGCGTTCGAGGGTGATCACCGACGCCGGCGCGCACAGGGTTTCCCCGGTCGTCACCTCCTTCAGGCCGACGCACGCGGCGATGTCGCCGGCGAGCACTTCCTTGATTTCCTCCCGGTTGTTGGCGTGCATCTGCAACAGGCGCCCGATGCGCTCCTTGCGCCCCTTGACCGGGTTGTAGATGGTGTCGCCCGACTGCAGCACGCCGGAATAAACGCGGATGAAGGTCAACTGGCCGACATACGGATCGGTCATCAGCTTGAAGGCCAGGGCCGAAAACCTGGCGCTATCGGACGCTTCGCGCGATTCGATCGCGCCGTGCTCGTTCTCGCCCTCGACCGGCGGAATATCGACCGGCGACGGCAAAAGCTCGATGACCGCGTCGAGCATCCGCTGCACACCCTTGTTCTTGAACGCCGTGCCGCACAACACCGGCTGGATTTCGCAGGCGATGGTGCGCGCGCGCAATCCCTCGATGATGCCCGCCTCGCTCAGATCGCCGGATTCCAGGTAGTGCTCCATCAGATCCTCGCTCGCCTCGGCCGCCGATTCGAGCATCCTGGCCCGCCACTCCTCGGCAACGCCCAGGAGATCCGCGGGAATATCCCGGTATTCGAACTTCATTCCCTGCGAAGCCTCATCCCAGATGATGGCTTTCATCTTGATCAGATCGACGACGCCGGAGAATTTTTCCTCCCGCCCGATCGGGATGACGATGGGAACCGGGGTTCCTTTCAGGCGCGTCCGCATCTGATCGACGACCTTGAAGAAATCGGCCCCCTGGCGGTCCATCTTGTTCACGAAGGCCAGGCGCGGAACGCCGTATTTGTTGGCTTGCCGCCAGACGGTTTCCGACTGCGGCTGCACGCCGCCGACCGCGCAATAGACCATGCACGCCCCATCGAGCACGCGCATCGAGCGCTCGACCTCGATGGTGAAATCGACGTGTCCGGGCGTATCGATGATATTGAAACGGTGCTCCGGGAATTGCAGGTCCATGCCCTTCCAGAAGCAGGTCGTCGCCGCCGAGGTAATGGTGATGCCGCGTTCCTGTTCCTGCTCCATCCAGTCCATCGTGGCCGCGCCATCATGCACTTCACCGATCTTGTAATTGACGCCGGTGTAGTAAAGGATACGCTCGGTCGTGGTTGTCTTGCCGGCGTCGATATGAGCGCTGATGCCAATATTGCGGTAACGCTCGATGGGAGTTTTGCGTGCCACGTTTAAACCTTCATTGATAAAGAACGTTGGCCGGCAGCCTAGCCGCCGGCCGTTGAAACATCAGAAACGGAAATGGGCGAAGGCCTTGTTGGCGTCCGCCATGCGATGCACTTCATCGCGCTTCTTCACCGCCGCGCCGCGATTCTCCGCCGCGTCGAGCATTTCCGCGGCCAGGCGCTGATCCATCGATTTCTCGGAACGCTTGCGCGCCGATTCGCGCAGCCAGCGCATGGCCAGCGCCATGCGGCGGTTCGGACGAACCTCGACCGGAACCTGGTAATTGGCGCCGCCGACACGGCGGCTCTTGACTTCGACGAGCGGCTTGACATTGTTCATCGCCGAGCCGAAAACCTCGAGCGGCTCCTTGCCATCCTTGGCGGCGATGATGTCGAACGCGCCATACACGATACGCTCGGCGACAGACTTCTTGCCGCTCATCATGATGGTGTTGATGAACTTGGACACCTCGATATTGCCGAATTTGGGATCCGGGAGAATATCGCGCTTCGGAACTTCGCGACGACGTGGCATGGACGAACAACCTTTCACATAACGATTCAGTCGACAGGCCCGGCGCCAGCCGGCCCCACCCGACCGCCCATCGGGCGGTCACTTACTCAAGCACTCAAGCGGCGATCAAGCCGCCTTCGGACGCTTCGTACCGTACTTCGAACGGCCCTGCTTGCGATCCTTGACACCCTGCGTATCGAGCGAACCGCGCACGGTGTGGTAACGGACGCCCGGCAAGTCCTTCACCCGTCCGCCGCGAATCAGCACCACCGAGTGCTCCTGGAGGTTATGCCCTTCGCCGCCGATATACGAAATGACCTCGAAACTATTGGTCAGGCGCACCTTGCACACCTTGCGCAAAGCCGAGTTCGGCTTTTTCGGCGTAGTGGTATAGACGCGCGTGCACACACCGCGCTTCTGCGGGCAGTTTTCCAGAGCGGGAACTTTGCTCTTGGCGCGCACCGCTTCACGGGGCTTACGAACAAGCTGGTTGATGGTCGGCATATTTTCCCTAAATCTCCCTAAACTCCCGCAGTCCCCGACTCTTCCCGAGCGGCGCCTGCAAAAAAACCAAGGCGATTGCGTCGCCTTGGCGGAATTTCCACAACAAGCGCGAGTCGATGGACGCACGCTGACAAAGACCGGCGATTCTATGGCCAAACGACGCCCAAGTCAACCGGCTCGCCGGAGGATAGATCAGTATGTTTCAATCCATTCCGGCCCGCCGGACGTGGATTGAAACATGAGCAATTGAAACGCGACGGCGTCATCGCTTGCCAAGCGCCCCAGGTCGTTTACAACGCGGCGCCGGGGCCGCCGCTCAGACGCGGACGCGGATCTGCCCGGCCGTGGCGACGGCGGGATTTTTCGCCAGATCGACGAACTTGCCCAGGATCTCGGCGCGGAAAGCGGTATGGGTCAACAAATCCCGGGCAAAAATCTTCTCGATCGCCAGCAGGTTATCGACGATCGCCGCGGCCTCCGCGCTCTTCCCAGCCTGGGCCAGGATTTCGGCGGACATCGGGTCGCTGAGCGCGCCGCCCGCGTACGCCGCCTTCGCCGCGAAGTGCATCCAGGCGGCGATGGCCGTGGCGATGGCCGGCGACGGCCAGCCTTTGGCGAGGCGTTCGCGCAAGGGCGCGAGCAGGCGCGGCGGCAGCTTCTGCGAACCGTCCGAGGCGATTTGCGCGGTGCGGTGCTTGAGCGCGGGATTGCGGAAGCGCTGCTTCAACTGCTCGACGTAATCGGCCGGATCGACGCCTTTCGGCGCCTGCAGGACTTCGCGGTTTTCCCGCCACAGGGCGTCGAGAATGCCGGTGATCAGCGGCAACTGCATCGCCTCGGCGACGGTTTCGCGTGCGGTGAGCTGGCCGAGGTAGGCCAGCGTCGAATGCGAGCCGTTGAGGCAGCGCAGCTTCATGCTCTCCCAGCGTTCGATCTCGTCCGAGAACACCGCGCCGCCCAGGGTCCAGTCGGGGCGCCCCATGCTGAAATCGTCCTCGATCACCCACTGCGCGAACTGTTCGGTGACCACTGGCCAGGCGTCCTCCATGCCCAGGCGCTCGGCGGCGTGGGCGCGGTCGGCGTCGGTGGTGGCCGGCGTGATGCGGTCGACCATGGTGCAGGGGAAGCGCACCTCGGCCTCGATCCAGGCCGCCAGCTCGGCGTCCAGCTCGCGCGCGAAGGCCAGCACGGCCGCGCGCGCCAATTTGCCATTGTTGGGCAGATTGTCGCAACTCAACACCGTGAACGGCGGCAGGCCGGCGGCCCGGCGATTGCGCAAGGCGTATACGATCAGCCCGAGAATGGTCCTCGGCACGGCCGGATTGGCCAGGTCGGCGGCGACGGCCGGCGACTGGACCAGCAGCTTGCCGGTGGCGAGATCGAGGTAATACCCCTTTTCGGTCACCGTGATGCTGACGATGCGCGTGCCCGCGTCGCTCATCTTCGCCAGCAAACGGACTTTCTCCGCGTCCTCGGCGCCGCCCAGCACGTCGACGATCGCCCCGACGACGCTGATCCGCTCGAAATCCGCGCCGAACTCGGTCACCGAGTAGAGGCCATCCTGCGGCCTGAGCGCGTCGCGCATCCCCGACGACTGCATGCCCGCGCCAACGATGCCCCAGGCCAGGTCACCGGAATCGAGCACCGCCTCGGTCATCAACGCCTGATGCGCCCGATGGAAGGCCCCGATGCCCAGATGCACGATCGAAGCGGCGATCCTGCTCCGGTCGTAGGACGGCCGGCGCACATTCGCCGGCAAAAGAGACAGATTTTTTTCACTGAGTCGCATGTTCGACATCTCCGTTCAGAAAATGGCGGA
>JAISQQ010000038.1 GCA_031274075.1 Accumulibacter sp. | reverse complement strand
CGCGGGGAAGTTGGCGTCGGAGAAGACGATCTCGTCGCCGTGACCCATGCCCATCAGCACGTTCATGAGCGGCGGGGAAATCAGCGGATCTATGCCTTTCAACATCTGCGTGTCCTCGGTTTCAGGTGACGGGTGGCAGGTGACAGGTGACAGGGTTTACCGGCGCGAAGCGCCGCAAGTTGCTGTCACCTGCCACCTGTCACCTGATCCCTGATTAGGTCAAAATGCCGCTTTCTTTTTTACCCGGACGGTATCCGTGAAATCGCTCGCTGGCTGGCTGGAATTTCTTGAAGGGTTGCATCCCAAGGGGCAGGGGGGGATCGAGCTGGGCTTGGAGCGGGTGGCCCGGGTCAAGGACGGGTTGCGGCAGCGGCAGGATTGCCCGCTCATCGTCGTCGGCGGGACCAACGGCAAGGGCTCGACCTGCGCCTATCTGGAGGCGATTTACCGGGCTGCGGGGTATCGTGTCGGCTGCTACACCTCGCCGCATCTGCTGGCGTACAACGAGCGGGTGCGCGTCGATGGCGCGACGGCGGGCGACGCCGGACTGTGCGCCGCGTTCGCCCGCGTCGAGGCGGCGCGGCAGGCCGCCGGGGGCGTGGCGCTGACCTATTTCGAGTTCGGCACGCTGGCGGCGTGGGAGCTGTTCGCCGCGGCGCGGGCGCAGGTCGTGATCCTGGAGGTCGGACTGGGCGGGCGGCTCGACGCGGTCAATGTCTATGACGCCGACGCGGCGGTGGTGACCGGCGTCGCGCTCGATCATACCGGCTGGCTGGGAACGGACCGGGAGGCCATCGGTTTCGAGAAGGCCGGAATCTTCCGCGGCGGACGGCCGGCGATCTGCGCCGACGCGTGTCCGCCGCAAACCCTGGTGGCGCATGCGCGGACGGTCGGAGCCGAATTGCGCCTGATCGGCCGCGATTTCACCTGCGAACGCGCGCCGGCGGGAGGGTCGGGATGGTCGGGATGGTCGTATGGGGACTGGCTGGGCGCGCGCGAGGCTTTGCCGCTTCCGGCGCTGGCGGGGGATTATCAGTTGGGCAACGCGTCGGCCGCGCTGGCAGCCATCGACAGCTTGCTAGATCGCCTGCCGGTGTCCTCGCCGGCGATCCGCGACGGCTTGCGGCAAGTCCGGCTGGCGGGGCGTTTCCAGCGCCTGCGGGAGCGTCCGGCGGTGGTCCTGGACGTCGCGCACAACCCGCAGGCGGTGGCCTGCCTGGCGGACAACCTGGCGGCGATGGGCGCTTTTCGGCGCACCCTGGCCGTCGTCGGCATGCTGGCCGACAAGGACATCGCCGGGGCGCTGCAAGCCCTGGCCGGCAGGATCGACGTCTGGCTGCTGGCCGGGCTGGACGCGCCGCGCGGCGCGAGGGCGGAGACGCTGGCGGCGGCGGTGGCGGCGGGCCGCCTGGGCGGGCGGGTGGAGTGTTTCCCGTCGCCGGCCGAGGCGTTCCGGCGCGCCGTGGGGCTGGCGGAAGAAGATGATAGAATTGCCGTTTTCGGATCGTTTCATACCGTTGCCGCCGTCCTGCGCGAGACCGGGCAGGATCGCCAGGACGGACCCGACCGCTGATTCAACCGTTCGCCATTTTCGCCATGCCGCCCCTAGCCGATTTATCCGACGCCGACCTGCAACTCAAGAAACGCGCCCGCCGGCGCCTGATCGGCGCCGTCGCCTTCGCCGGACTGGTCGCCGTCGTGCTGCCGATGGTCATGGACGAGGAGCCGAAACAAGCGCCGCGGGAGGTGCCGGTCCGCATTCCCAGCCAGGAGCAGACGCCGCCGTTCAAGCCCACGCTGGAACCGGCCGGCGGCGCGGCGGAAGAAGCGCCGCGGCCCGCCGAACCGGCGCCGCCGGGCGAGGAGCCGACGCCAGAACCGATGGCGGAACCGGCGCCACAACCGGTGGCGACGCCAGAACCCACGGCGAGACCGGTGGAAACGCCGAAGCCGGTGGAAGCCCCGAAACCCGTGGAAACGCCGAAGCCCGCGCCCAAACCAGTGGAAAAGCCCACGCCGAAGCCGGCGGAAAAACCCGTACCCAAACCAGCGGAAAAACCCGCGCCGAAACCGCCGGAAAGACAGACCGATGCGCAGCGCGCCGCGGCGATCCTCAGCGGCCAGATCCCGGGCGAGTCCGCGCCGGCGTTCGTGATCCTCATCGGCGCTTTCTCGAATCCGGCCAATGTCAAGATATTGCAGACCAAGCTCGGCGAACTCGGCATCAAGGTGTATACCGAGCCGCTCGAATCGCCCGACGGCAGGAAGACGCGCGTGCGCGCCGGGCCTTTCGACAGCCGCGCGGTGGCGGAGAGGGCCTTGGAGAAAATGAAGCGCATCGGAGTCAACGGAGTGGTCGCGGCGAGGCAATGACGTCGTTCGATTATGTCGTCCTGGTCATCCTGCTGGCGTCGATGATGCTCGGCGCGTGGCGCGGGGTGTTGAGCGAGATCATCGCCATCGCCGCCTGGGTGCTGGCGTTCTTCGCGGCCAAATGGTGGGGCGACGAATTCGCCTGGCAGTTTTTGACCGCAATCGGCGATCCGCTGCTGCGCATCGTCCTGGCCTGGGTGCTGATCGTGGTGATCGTGCTGCTGGTGATGTCCATGGTGCGGCTGTCCATCCGCGGCCTGCTCAAGGCGATCGGGCTGAGGCCCTCCGACCGGGCGCTGGGCATCCTGTTCGGCGCGGCGCGCGGCGCGCTGGTGGTGCTGGTGCTGGTGGCGCTCGGCGGCATGATGTCGCTGTCCGGGGAAAAATGGTGGCGCGGCGCGTATCTGTCGGCGCCGCTCGAGACGGCGGTGCTGGCGTGCCGGCCCTGGCTGCCGCCGGAACTGGCGAAACGGATTCGTTTCAGGTAGGAGAATCCCTATGTGCGGCATTCTCGGAGTGATGGCCAACGTGCCGGTCAATCAGTTGCTCTACGACGGGCTGATGGTGTTGCAGCACCGCGGACAGGATGCCGCCGGCATTGCCACGAGCGAGGGCAACGCCTTCTTCATGCACAAGAATCCGGGACTGGTGCGCGACGTTTTCCGCACGCGCAACATGCGCGCCCTGCTGGGCAACATGGGCATCGCGCACTGCCGTTATCCGACGGCGGGTTCGCCGTCCGATTCGGCGGAGTCGCAGCCGTTCTACGTCAACTCGCCGTTCGGCCTGGTGCTCGCGCACAACGGCAACCTGACCAATACCGGCCAGTTGCAGGAAGAAATGTTCCGGCAGGATCTGCGCCACATCAATACCAGTTCCGACTCCGAAGTGCTGCTCAACGTGCTGGCGCACGAGCTCCAGGAGTCGGCCAAGGGTTTCCGGCTCGATCTGGACAACATCTTCGCCGCCGTCGCCGGCGTCTATCGCCGCTGCAAGGGCGCCTACGCCGTGGTGGCGCTGATCGCCGGCTACGGCCTGCTCGCTTTCCGCGATCCGTTCGGCATCCGGCCGCTGGTCGTCGGGGTCAACGAAACGCCGCAGGGGCCTGCGCAGCTGCCTGAATACCTCGTCGCTTCCGAGTCGGTGGCGCTCGACACGCTGGGGTTCAAGGTGCTGCGCGACGTGGCGCCGGGAGAGGCGCTGTTCGTGGACATGAGGCACACGCCGCACTTCCGCCAGTGCGCCACATCGCCGGTGCTCTCGCCGTGCATTTTCGAGTACGTCTATCTGGCGCGTCCCGATTCGGTGATCGACGGCGTGTCCGTTTACGAGACGCGCCTGCGCATGGGCGAGCACCTCGCGGACAAGGTGGCGCGAACCCTGCCGGTCGACGAGATCGACGTGGTCATCCCGATCCCCGATTCGAGCCGCCCGTCGGCGATGCAACTGGCGCAGCGGCTCGACATCCCCTACCGTGAAGGCTTCGTGAAGAACCGCTACATCGGCCGCACCTTCATCATGCCCGGGCAGTCGATCCGCAAGAAGTCGGTGCGCCAGAAACTCAACACCGTCGGCCGGGAATTCGAGGGCAAGCGCGTGCTGCTGGTCGACGACTCCATCGTGCGCGGCACGACCAGCCGCGAGATCGTCG
This sequence comes from Accumulibacter sp., assembly GCA_031274075.1. Taxonomy (GTDB): domain Bacteria; phylum Pseudomonadota; class Gammaproteobacteria; order Burkholderiales; family Rhodocyclaceae; genus Propionivibrio. Next base: position 218 of record JAISQQ010000038.1, on the reverse strand, counting down.
AGATGGCGCGGGCGGCCGGCGCGCTCAAGGTCTATTTCGCGTCGGCGGCGCCGCCGGTGCGCTATCCCAACGTCTATGGCATCGACATGCCGACGCGCGGCGAGCTGATCGCCACCGGCCGGAGCGAGGCCGAGATCGCGCTCGAGATCGGCGCCGACGCCCTGATCTACCAGGATCTGGAGGCGCTCAAGGCGTCGGTGCGCGAAATCAATCCGCGC
>JAISQQ010000446.1 GCA_031274075.1 Accumulibacter sp. | reverse complement strand
CACCCGTTCGCCACTCGCCGCCTGGGTTGCCCCTGCGCTGCCGTTCGACTTGCATGTGTAAGGCATGCCGCCAGCGTTCAATCTGAGCCAGGATCAAACTCTTCAGTTTCATCCTTGTTTTACTCTCGCTTGACGTCTTTCTTCCTTGACCCCGAAATTTCTTCCAGAATCACGGATTCTTTACTTCCTGCGAGCTTTTGGTCCTTTGGCTCCGGCCCCGGTTTCCTTCGGCAATCCTTCTGTCTCCGGCGAATCGCTTCGCTTTCGGCTTCCGGCTTCCCGCTTCTCTTCCGGGGCTGGAGTTCGCCTCCTGGCTTTCCCGCGAGGTGACTTCCGTCACCTTCGCTTTCCCGCCATGACGCGACCAACTCCCAAAAACCCACTTCTATCAATCGTCGCTTTGTTAAAGAACAAGCAAAACAGCCATTCAATCCAAGCATTCAATCGCCTGGCGGTTTTGTCGCTACCGTCAGCAGCAAAGCCGTGTATTATACAGGGCCGGAGAGGGGCGTCAAGCGATCCGCGCAAAAAAAAGGAATATTTTTTTGGCGCATCGCCTAAGCTTCTGTTTATGCGGAATAAAGAATGAGCGTAAAAACCGCTTTTACCTTCGGGCGGCGCTCAATCCAGCCGGGCCATCGGAGATTTTGCCAGCGGCGGATTCTTGGCGAAATAGCGGCGAATCCCTGCCATGATGGCGTTGGCCATCTTGTTCTGGTACGCCTCGTCGTTCAGGCGCTTCTCTTCCTTCGGGTTGGAAATGAACGCCGTTTCGATGAGGATCGACGGGATGTCGGGCGCCTTCAGCACGGCGAACCCGGCCTGTTCGACACTCGCCCTGTGCAGGCGGTTGATGCCGCCGAGTTCGCGCAGGACTTCCTTGCCCAGCTTGAGACTGTCATTGATCGTCGCGGTCTGGGAAAGATCGAGCAGCGTGCGCGCCAGCACCGGGTCCTTGACGTCGAGGTTGACCCCGCCGATCAGGTCCGCCTCGTTTTCCTTCTGCGCCAGATAACGCGCCGCGGAACTCGACGCGCCGTTCTCGGAAAGCGCGAACACCGAGGAACCGTTGGCGTCCGGCCGGGTAAAGGCGTCGGCGTGAATGGAGACGAAGAGGTCGGAGCGGGTGCGGCGCGCCTTTTGCACCCGCGTGTGCAGCGGCACGAAGAAATCGGTGTCGCGCGTGAGCACGGCGCGCATGTTCGGCTCCTTGTCGATCCTGGCCTTCAGCCGCTTGGCGATGGCCAGCGTGACGTTCTTCTCGTAGCTGCCGCCGCGTCCGATCGCGCCCGGATCCTCGCCGCCATGCCCGGGATCCAGCGTGATGGTCACCAAGCGGTCGACGACCGCGCGCTCGGGCCGCTGTTTCTTCGCCCTGGCGACGTCGGCCGCGCCGTTTCGCGTGTCCGTACCGTCGCTCTCGATCCTTTTCTCCAGCAACTGCATCAAGGGGTCCGGGGGCCTGAGCGGATAAACGTCGAGCACCAGCCGGTGACCGTAGTTTCCCACCGGCGGCAGTTCGAAAACCTGCGGCCGCACCTCGTTCTTCAGTTCCATCACCAGGCGCACGACGTCCGGCTTGAAACGCCCGGCGCGCAAGAGCTTGATGTTCGGATCGTCGGCGCTGATCCGATCCGACAGACTCTCCAGGGCGCTGGTGAATTCGATGCCTTCGAGATCGACGACCAGGCGTTCCGGGTCCTTGACCATGAAATGGGAAAACTTCAGCCGCGCGCCGAGTTCGATGGTGACCCGCGTGTAATCGGCGGACGGCCACACCCTGACCGCGCGCACGCCCGGCAACACGGCCGCCCGCCCGGCGGGCGCGGCGAACAGCAGTAGCAACGCGGCGGCCAGCTTGATCAGGCGGCGCCTTGAAAGCCGGGCCTGGCGAGGATATTCAGACATGCGCGCCCCCGCTCGGAACAGGCCAGAAGATCGAGCGTCCGACCGGAACGCGAAGCCTCGGACGGGAAACGCAGGCAGAGCGCGAGATCGGCGGACGGGACAAAACCCGCCGCCTTGCCCGGCCATTCGACCAGACAAACGGCGTCACTGCGAAAGTACTCGTCCAGCCCGGCATCGAGGAACTCTTCTGGATCACTGAAACGATAAAAATCAAAGTGATACCAGTATAAGCTCGAAACTACGTAAACTTCAACCAGTGTGTAAGTCGGGCTTTTCACGGGGCCGTCGTAACCCAGCGCCCTGAACACGGCGCGAACCAGCGTAGTCTTGCCCGCGCCGAGATCGCCGTCGAGCCAGACGACCATCCCCGGCGTCAGCAAGGGCGCGAGATCGCGCCCCAGCGCCCGGGTCGCCGCCTCGTCGGGAAGCTCCCATTGCAAGGCTCCGGGGGAGCAACACGGACTAGCGGGACTAGCGCATTTTCGGGTCAAGTATCGAAACATTTCATCGTTTCAGTATCAGAGGACAGAAGACAGTAATATTTGCGGGCGCTTCGCGCCCGGGAACTGACTGTCCCCCGTTACCCGGCCATGCGCCCCGGTTTTCGTAGGGCGGACGCAATCCGCCGATCGTAAACCTCCGGCGCGAAGCGCCGCAAATATTACTGTCCTCTGTCCTCTGTCTTCTGTCCTCTGTTCAGCTGCCCATGCACAACAAACCCTCCGACACAAACTCCAACACAGCGGCCAGCGCGGCCGCCGCGGAGCACAGCCTCGACACGGCGGCGCTGGCCGGAGAGATCAAGGGCTGGGGAAAGGAACTGGGATTTTCCGCGATCGGCATCGCCCGCGCCGATGTTTCCAGGGCGTCTCCGCGGCTCGATCGCTGGCTCGAACTCGGACGCCACGGCGAGATGGATTATATGGTCAAACATCGCCGGCTGCGCGCCGCGCCCGCCGCGCTCCTGCCCGGCGCGGCGTCGGTCATCTCGGCGCGCCTGCCGTACTGGCCGCGGGCGGCGCAAAGCGAGCGAGTGCTCGCCAACGGCGAACTGGCCTATGTCTCGCGCTACGCGCTTGGCCG
>JAISQQ010000417.1 GCA_031274075.1 Accumulibacter sp. | reverse complement strand
TTCATCCACACCGCCACCCTGCTGCACGACGACGTGGTCGACGAGTCCGACCTGCGGCGCGGCAGGAAAACGGCCAACCTGCTGTTCGGCAACGCGGCCAGCATCCTGGTGGGAGATTGCCTCTATTCGCTTTCCTTCCAGATGATGGTCGAGCTGGGCGACATGCGCATCATGCATATTCTCTCCGACGCCACCAACGTCATCGCCGAAGGCGAGGTGATGCAGTTGATGAATTGCCACAACGCCGACGTCGATGAGCAGCGCTACCTGCAAGTCATCCGCTACAAGACCGCCAAGCTGTTCGAGACGGCTTCCCGGATCGGCGCGATCATCGGCGGCGCCGGGCCGGAAATCGAAAAATGCCTGGCCGGATACGGCGCTCACCTGGGCACGGCTTTTCAACTGATCGACGACATGCTCGACTATTCCGGCGCCGAGGCCGAAATCGGCAAGCATCTCGGCGACGACCTCGCCGAGGGCAAGCCGACGCTGCCCTTGATCCATGTCATGCAGCACGGGACGGAGGAACAGGCGCGCTGCGTGCGCCACGCCATCGAAACCGGCGGACGCGACGATTTTCCGCGGGTGCTGGCGGCCGTCCACGCCACGGGCGCCCTGGAACACACCCGGAAACAGGCCGAAACCGAGGCCCGTCGCGCGCAAGAGGCCATCGCCGCCTTGACGGCTTCCGCACACAAGGATTCTTTGCTAGAATTGGCGTCCTTTGCGGTCGCCAGGACGTTCTAGCGGCGTGCTTCAGTAGCGTTTTTCAGCGGCGTGTTTCAGTGGTGTGCTTCAGCGGTGTGTTTCAGTGTTTTCCCGGTCGGGGCGTAGCTCAGCCTGGTAGAGTACTACGTTCGGGACGTAGGAGTCGGAGGTTCGAATCCTCTCGCCCCGACCAAATCACCTGTCCGGCTTCTCTTCTTGAACAACGACGATTTCCTCTCCGACCCGTATTCCCTCGTCATTCACGGCGACCGGGATCGGGACCATCCCGACGCGGAGGACACGGCGCTCGCCCCGGCGATCTACCCGGCTTCGACCTACAGCGCCCGCAGCTCCGCCGAATTCGCCGCGATGGCCAATCGGCCGCGCCATCCGCGCTATTACGCCCGCTACGGCAACCCGACGCAGGAACGCTGCGAGCGCTTGCTGGCCCGGCTGGAAAACACCGAAGCGGCGCTGCTGATGTCTTCCGGCATGGGCGCGATGAGCACCGTCCTGTTCGCCCAGGTGCGCGCCGGCGATCACATCGTGGCGCAGACCGCGCACTACATGGGCACCGCGCAACTGCTCACCGAGCTGCTGCCGGGCCTGGGCGTGGAGGTCACCCTGGTCGATCAGCGCGACAGCGCCGCCTTCGCCCGGGCCGCGCGCGAAAATACCCGGCTGATCGTGCTGGAGACGCCGTCCAACCCGACCCTGACCCTGAGCGACCTCGCCGCCGTCGCCGCTTTCGCCAAGAGCCGCGGCATCGCCACGCTGGCCGACAACACCTTTGCCTCGCCGATCAACCAGAACCCGCGCGATTTCGGCATCGACCTGGTGCTGCACAGCGCCACCAAATACCTCGGCGGGCACAGCGACCTGATCGCCGGCGTGGTGTGCGGCAGCCGGGAAGCGGTGGAAAAAATCTGGCAGCGTTCCATCGTCCTTGGCACCAACCTCAGCCCCTTCAACGCCTTTTTGCTGCTGCGCGGTTTGCGCACCCTGCCCCTGCGCGTCGCCCGCCAAAGCGCGAACGCCCTGGCCCTGGCGCGTTTTCTGCAAGCGCACCCGGCCGTCGCCCGCGTCCATTACCCCGAACTGGAAAGCCACCCGCAGCATGAACTGGCGAAGCGGCAGATGCGGCGCGGCGGCGGCGTGCTGAGCGTGGAACTCAAGGGCAGCGAGGGAGACGAAAGCGGCTTCCAGGCCGCCAAGGACTTCGTCGCCGCCCTGAAACTGGCGAAGCACGCCGTCAGCCTGGGCGGCGTCGAGACGCTGGTGGTGCACGCCGCCTCGATGTGGGAAGCCAGCCTGGCCCCCGATGAAATGGAGCGCGCCGGCATCGTGCCGTCCCTGGTGCGCATCGCCGCCGGGCTGGAGAACGCCGAGGATTTGTGCGCGGATATGGGGCAGGCGTTGAGGCGGGCGGGTGACAGGTGACGGGTTTCAGGTATCAGGTGTCAGTATTCTTGCGGACGCGAAGCGCCCGGTAATCACTGCCACCCGGCAATCACTGCCATTTTCGCGCGCACCGGTCGATTCATGGAGAGAGTGCGATGGCCCTGGGAGCGCGGGCCTTCCGCCCCGCAACAACGGCGGTGGCGTCATGGCGCGGGTCAAAAAGCGGGGCGGGCGCCCCGCGCTCCCGGAGAAGATCGCAAACAGCCCCTGAGGAAAAAAATCGGACGAACCGGACGACAAAGCCCGGCGCGTCCGAAAAGCGGGGAGGTTATCCGTAAACCGTGTGCCAGCCACCGGCGTAGAAGCCGCCGCCGACGCGCCACCTCACACCCCGGCGGCCACCAGGCCGCCCAACAGTTTTGCGCAAAATGACATTTTTCCACTCCTCGGTCAGGGAGCCTGGACTATATGCCGAAACGCCTTCCAGGCAGAACGAAGTTATT
>JAISQQ010000381.1 GCA_031274075.1 Accumulibacter sp. | reverse complement strand
CGACGGGCATCGGCGCGCTCTACGGCAAGAAAGACCTCCTCGAAGACACGCCGCCCTGGCAGGGCGGCGGCAACATGATCGCCGACGTCACTTTCGAACGCACCCTCTACCAGCCGCCGCCGGCCCGGTTCGAAGCGGGCACCGGCAATATCGCCGACGCCGTCGGGCTGGGCGCGGCCCTCGACTACGTGAGCCGACTGGGAATCGACAACATCGCCCGCTACGAACGCGAATTGACCGCCTACGCCGTGCAAGCCCTGAAGACGATTCCCGGCCTGCGCCTCATCGGCAATCCCAGGGAACGCGCCGGCGTGATCTCGCTGGTGCTCGACAGATTCAAGACCGAGGAAGTCGGAGCGCAGCTGGCGCGCGAAGGCATCGCGGTACGCGCCGGCCATCACTGCGCCCAGCCCATCCTGCGCCGTTTCGGCCTGGAAAGCTCGGTACGCCCGTCCTTCGCGCCCTACAATACCTGCGAAGACATCGACGCCTTGGCGCGCGCCTTGCGGCAATTGCGATGATCAGGGGATAGGAGGCAGGTGGCAGGATTTTGCGGCGCGAAGCGCCCGGTGACTAGACTGTCTTCTGGGAAGCTGTTTTAAAAAAATGAGTACGAGAAATGCCTATATCCCAAAAACCTCAATTCAAGCCCTGGGGGAAGGTAGGGCGGTTTCTCCGAAACCGCCGCCACCCGGCGCGCTCGGAGAGCGCGCCCTACCCTGGACGCCCTACCCTGGATGATCCATCTGCTTCTCAAACGTCTTTCTGATTTCTAAAACAGCTTCTAAAACGTAAAACGCCCCGGATGCCCGACTCCGCCGCTCCCGATTCCCTTGCCGCCCGCCTGATCCGCTGGCAAGGGGAACATGGCCGCCACGACCTGCCCTGGCAGCGGACGCGCGACGCCTATCGTATCTGGCTGTCCGAGATCATGCTGCAGCAGACCCAGGTCGCCACGGTGATTCCGTACTACCAGCGTTTCCTGCGGCGTTTTCCCGATGTCGCGGCCCTGGCGGCCGCGCCGCTCGAAGCGGTGCTCGAAGCCTGGGCCGGGCTGGGCTACTACGCCCGGGCGCGCAATCTGCACCGCTGCGCGCGGGCTGTCGCCGGCGAACACGCCGGGCGGTTTCCGCGCGATCCGCGGCAACTCGCCGAACTGCCGGGAATCGGCCGGTCGACGGCGGCGGCGATCAGCGTTTTCGCCTTCGGAACCCGCGCCGCAATCCTTGACGGCAACGTCAAGCGCGTTCTTGCGCGCTGTTTCGGTGTCGAAGGTTTTCCGGGTGAGGCGCAAAACGAAAGGACGCTGTGGCGAATCTCCGAATCCCTGTTGCCGTCCGCGCAGGTCGAGGCATATACGCAGGGTTTGATGGACCTCGGCGCCGGCGTCTGTGTGCGCGCCAAACCGTCATGCGGCGATTGCCCGTGGCGGACGGACTGCGTCGCCCGGCGCGACGGACGCCAGGCCGAACTGCCCGCGGCCAAGCCGGCCAAGGCGCGGCCCGAACGCGAGACGCGGCTGCTGGTGCTGATCGACGGCCGGCGCGTGCTGCTCCTGCGCCGGCCACCGGCGGGCATCTGGGGCGGCCTGCTCTCCCTGCCCGAACTTGGCGGCGAGGAAGCCAGCGCGTTCGCGCGGCGGCACGGCTTCCCCGCGCGGCCAGCGCGGGAACTACCCGCCCTGCGCCACGCCTTCAGCCATTTCCGCCTGACCCTCCGTCCGTATTTGTGCCGGGTCGACGGCGCCGCCTGCCAACTCGGCGAGCCTGGATGGGAATGGCTGCCGATCGACGAAATCGATTCCGCGGCCCTGCCGGCGCCGGTGCTGCGCATACTGCGCGAATTCAGAGGACAGAAGACAGAGGACAGAAGACAGTAATATTTGCGGGCGCGAAGCGCCCGGTAACTGAACTGTCCTCTGTCTTCTGTCCTCTGTCATCTGACCAACGGCACCGCCTCGATGCCGTATTTGCGCGCCACCTGGAGGTACAGTTCGCGCGCCGAGACGACCTTCGGGTTGCGCGCGTCCTTGGCCTGGGCGAAGCGAAGATAGCGCAAGCCGCGCTCGGCCATCTCTTCGTTCCATCCCTTGTGGTCGAACAAGGTGAAGATGGCCCGGGCGGCGTCGGTCAGGAACTGCACGCTGGGGACGCGCTCGGCGGCGTCGATCAGCATTTGCACCGCCGCCGGGTCGTCGCCGCTGCGCGCCGCCTGTTCGCCGCGCTGGTTGAGTTCGACGATTTCCCGCCCGACCTCGGCGAGCAGGTCCTGGCCGGCTTCCTCCTTGCCGGTCTTGGCGAAAATGGACTGGATCTGGGCCATCACGTCGCGGTCTTCATGGTTCTCGGCGGCGACCTTGCCGAGGATTTCCCGCGCCCTGGGCTCGTCGCCCGTCGCCAGGCAGGCGTGCGCCAGGTCGACGGCGATCTTCTGCGAAAACTCCAGCGGATCGGCGCCGTTTCGCAGGCTGTCGTGCATCGCCAGCGCCTTTTCCAGGAACTGCTTCGCCTTGGCCGATTCGCCTTCCTGGTTGGCGCACAGGCTGTCCATGACCAGCGCGGCGAGTTCTCCCTGCGAATTGCCGCGCCAGTCGCGGCGCAGTTCCTGCGTCACCCGGCGCGCGCCGTCGGTCTGGCCGCGATCGAGCATGACGCGCGTCAGGTTGGCGTAATCGTCGATCACCCGCAGCGACGAGCCGCGCCGCCGCTCGAACACCTTGCCGTAGGCGCGTTCGGCGGCGTCGAGGTCCTTGTTGCGCACGGCGACGTCGCCGGTCATGCGTTGGCGGAGCGAATTGTTGGGGGAAATGGCGGTGGCTTTTTGCAGCGTTTCCTGGGCCTTGGCCAGGTCGCCGCGCTCCTCGCACACACTGGCGACGAAATCGTAGGCGGCCATATATTCGGGAAATTCGCCGATCAGCGCCGCACCGATGCGCTCGGCCTCGGCCAGTTCGCCCAAGCCGCGCAGGGCGACGGCGAGTCCCATGCGCGCCCACGGCGCCGCGGTGAGTTCGAGCGCCTGCTGGTAGACGCTTCTCGCTTCCTCGTGGCGGCCGAGCGCGTTGAGGATGGCGCCCTTGTGGCGCAGCACGTCGCCGAAGAACTGGGGCTCGCCGCGTTCGAGCAGCTTCTCGCACGCCGCCAGCGCGGCGGCCAGCGCGCCGCCGTCGAGGTGGCGAAAAACCTGTTCGAAGAACTTTTTCTTGTAGAGCGCCCGCACCAGGCGGCTCTCGAGCAAATCGGCAGTGAAGGGCTTGATCAGGTAGTCGTCGGGCGTCAGCTCGGCGACCGAGGCGACGTTCTGGTAGGCGCGTTCCGCGGTGATCAGCATGTACACCGTCGACAGCGAGATGAGCCGCTGCTGCCGCAGCTCTTCGAGCAACTGCTGTCCGTCGCGTCCATCGTCGAGAACGTAGTCGGCCAGGATGATGTCGAATTCATTGGACTTGACGTGCCGCAGGACTTCCACCGAGGTCGCCGCGTTGTGGATGGCGGTGATGCCGAGCGTCGACAAGAGGATGCGCAGGGAATTGCGCGCGCCGCTGTGGCGGTCGACGATCAGCACGCGCAGACGTTCCAGGCCCTTGCCCAGCCGTCTGAGCAATTCCTGGGTATTTTGGAGATCGGGTACGCTCATGGAATAAATACGTTACGCGACTGTGGGCTTTCAGGCAAGCCATACCTGCGCCAAATTCCACAAGCGTGCGCCGATCGGTTCCCGGAACTCCTCGAAAACCTGTTATTTTTCAGCGAATTGGCGTAGAATTCGCGGCTTTTCACAAAACCCGCCGGCACTTCCCGAATCTTCCCACGGCCTGCCATTTCCATGCCTTATCCCGAACCTTTCGACGTCATCGTGGCCGGCGGCGGCCACGCCGGCGCCGAGGCGGCGCTGGCCAGCGCGCGCATGGGCGCCAGCACCCTGCTGCTCACGCACCATCTCGATACGCTCGGCGCGATGAGCTGCAACCCGTCGATCGGCGGCATCGGCAAAGGGCATCTGGTCAAGGAGGTGGACGCGCTCGACGGAGCGATGGCCGCGGCCATCGACGAGGCCGGCATCCAGTTCCGCATCCTCAACGCCAGCAAGGGACCGGCGGTGCGCGCCACGCGCGCGCAGGCCGACCGCGCGCTGTACCGCCAGGCGATCCGCCGGCGGCTGGAAAACCAGCCGCGGCTGACGCTCTTCGCGCAGTCCTGCGACGACCTGATCCTGGAGGGCGGACGGGCCGCCGGGGTGGTCACGCAGCACGGCGTCCGTTTCCCGGCGCGCGCCGTGGTGCTGTGCGCCGGAACCTTTCTCAACGGGCGCATCCACGTCGGCCTGTCGCAGTCCGCCGGGGGACGCATGGGGGAAATGCCGGCGCTGGCGCTGGCGGCGCGCCTGCGCGAACTGCAACTGCCGGCCGGCCGCCTGAAGACCGGCACCCCGCCGCGCCTCGACGGGCGGACGATCGATTTTTCGCTGCTGGCGGAACAGCATTCCGACGATCCCTTGCCGGTGTTCTCCTTCCTCGGCGACGCGGCGCGGCATCCGCGCCAGATGCCGTGCTGGGTGGCCGCCACCAACGCCCGCACGCACGAGATCATCCGCGGCGGGCTTAACCGCTCGCCGATGTACACCGGCGTCATCGAAGGCGTCGGGCCGCGCTACTGCCCGTCGATCGAGGACAAGATCCATCGCTTCGCGGCCAAGGACAGCCACCACGTCTTCCTCGAGCCGGAAGGGCTGGCGACGCATGAAATCTATCCGAACGGCATCTCGACGAGCCTGCCGTTCGACGTGCAACTGGCCTTGGTGCGCTCGATGAAGGGGCTGGAAAACTGCCACATCCTGCGTCCGGGCTACGCCATCGAGTACGACTACTTCGATCCGGCCGGGCTGCGCGCCTCGCTGGAGACCCGGGCCATCGACGGCCTCTTTTTCGCCGGCCAGATCAACGGCACGACCGGCTACGAGGAAGCCGCCGCGCAGGGCTTGCTGGCCGGCGCCAACGCCGCGCTCAAGGCGCGGGGCGAAGCGCCGTGGTGGCCGCGCCGCGACGAGGCCTACCTCGGCGTGCTGGTCGACGACCTGGTGACGCGCGGCGTGTCCGAGCCGTACCGGATGTTCACCAGCCGCGCCGAATACCGGCTGTCGCTGCGCGAGGACAACGCCGACCTGCGCCTGACCGAGACCGGACGCCGGCTCGGGCTGGTCGGCGAGGCGCGCTGGTCGGCGTTCTGCGCCAAGCGCGAGGCGATCGCCCGCGAGCGGGAGCGCCTCAGGTCGACCTGGGCGCGTCCGGGCCGCGTCGACATGGCCGCGCTGGCCGGCGTGCTGGGTAAACCGATCGAGCGCGAATACACGCTTTTCGACCTGTTGCGCCGGCCGGACGTCGATTATTCCCGGCTGATGGCGCTGGGCATCGGCGAGTCTGGCGGTGGCGGCGGTGGTGGCGGCGGTGGCGTCGCCGATCCGCAAGTCGCCGAACAGGTCGAGATCCAGGCCAAGTACCAGGGCTACATCGAGCGGCAGGCCGAGGAAGTGGCGCGCAACTCGTCCCACGAGGAAACGCCGCTGCCGGACGATCTCGACTACGCCAAGATCGGCGGCCTGTCGGCCGAGCTTCGCCAGAAGCTGATCCGGCATCGTCCGCAGACCATCGGCCAGGCGTCGCGCCTCCAGGGGATGACGCCGGCGGCGATCTCGATCCTGCTCATCCATCTCAAGCACGCCGCGCTCGCGGCGGCGCGCGGGCCGGCATGAATCCGGCGGAGCGGCTGGCCCGCGGGCTGGCGGCGCTGGGCGTCGAGCTACCCGGCGAACGGCGGGAAAAACTGCTCGCCTACCTGGCGCTGCTCTACAAGTGGAACCGCGCCTACAGGCTGACCGCGCTGAAGGAAGAGCAGGCGCTCGGCCACCATCTGCTCGATTCGCTGGCGATCCTGCCTTTCGTTCCCGCCGGCCGGCTGCTCGACGCCGGCAGCGGCGGCGGCGCGCCGGGCATCCCGCTGGCCATCGCCCGGCCCGGGCTGGCGGTGACGCTGCTCGACAGCAACGCCAAGAAAGCGGCGTTCCTGCGGCAGGCGGCGATCGAACTGGAATTGGCGAATATTTCCGTTCACCACGGGCGCGTCGAACAGTATCATCCCGAGCTTGGCTTGGCCGCGATCGTCGCGCGCGCTTTCGCCGAACTGGCCGATTTCGTCGCGCTGACGCGGCATTTGCTGGTGAAAGACGGCGTCTGGCTGGCGATGAAGGGCGTCTGGCCGCGCGACGAAATCGCCCGCCTGCCCGGCACGGCGCGCGTCGAAGCGGTGCATCCGCTGGCCGTGCCTGGGGTCGAGGGGGAGCGTCATCTGGTGGTGATGCGCCGGGCCGAGGCGGAATAGCGGGAATAGCGCACGATGAAAATGGTCGAAATGATGAAAATGGGGTCGAAATGGTCGCCGTCCGTACCAAAACGTGAAACGCTCCAGGCGGCGGGACATCGGGAAAACAGGAGACAAGCAAGGTGGCGAGAATATTGGCGGTGACCAATCAGAAAGGCGGCGTCGGCAAGACGACGACCGCCGTCAACCTGTCGGCCTGCCTGGGCGCGCTCGGGCAGCGCGTGCTGATGGTCGACCTCGATCCGCAGGGCAACGCCACGACCGGCTGCGGCATCGTCAAGCGCGAAGCGCTGCCGACGGTCTACCAGATCCTGATCGGGCGTTCGACGCTCGACGCGGCGCGCCTGCACACCGAGTTCAGCTTCGACGTGCTGCCCGCCAACCGCGAGCTGGCCGGCGCGGAAGTCGAACTGATCGAGATGGAAGGACGCGAATTTCGCCTGCGCGACGCGCTCTCGCCGGTCCTCGCCGACTACGATTTCATCCTCATGGACTGCCCGCCGGCGCTCAACATGCTGACGGTCAACGGGCTGGCGGCGGCGCACGCGGTGATGATCCCGATGCAGTGCGAATACTACGCGCTGGAAGGGCTGACCGACCTCGTGGCGACGCTCAAGAAAGTGCGCGCCAAACTCAATCCGCGGCTGGAGATCGAAGGTCTGCTGCGCACCATGTTCGACCCGCGCTCGACGCTGACGCAGCAGGTTTCCGGCGAACTCGTCGGGCACTTCGGCGACAAGGTCTATCGCGCCATCATCCCGCGCAACGTCCGCCTCGCGGAAGCGCCCTCCTACGGCAAGCCGGTGATCGCCTTCGACCGCCAGTCCAAGGGCGCGCTGGCCTACGACGCGCTGGCGCGGGAAATCCTCGAACGCGGCGGCGCGGCGCCTCCTCCTCCCGCCGGACAAGGAAACCAGGCATGAACTCGAAGCAGAAAAAAGGACTCGGACGCGGCCTCGACGCGCTGCTCGACGGCAACGAGACGCCGGGCAAGGAACAGCAGCGCAGCCTGCCGGTGGGCGGCCTGCAGCCCGGCAGATACCAGCCGCGCACGCGCATGGACAAGGCGTCGCTGGAGGAACTCGCCGCGTCGATCCGCGCCCAGGGACTGATGCAGCCGATCCTGGTGCGCCCGATCGGCGGCGGCGAGGAGCGTTTCGAGATCGTCGCCGGCGAGCGCCGCTGGCGCGCCGCGCAAATGGCCGGGATGAGCGAGGTGCCGGCGCTGATCCGCGAAATTCCCGACGAGTCGGCGCTGGCCATGTCGCTGATCGAAAACATCCAGCGCGAGAACCTCAATCCGCTGGAAGAAGCGCACGGCCTGCAGCGCCTGGTCGACGAGTTTTCCATGACGCACCAGCAGGCGGCCGACGCGGTCGGCCGTTCCCGTCCGGCCGCGTCGAACCTCCTGCGCCTGCTGCAGCTCGTCCCGCCGGTGCAGGAGCTGTTGATGTCCGGCGAGATCGACATGGGCCACGCGCGCGCCCTGCTGCCGCTGGAGGGCGCGGCGCAGATCCAGCTCGCCCAGCGCGTGGTGCAGAAGGGCCTGTCGGTGCGCGAGACCGAACGGCTGGCGCAGAATTCGCTCAAACAGCCGAAAACCCCCGAAGCCAAGACGCCCGACCACGACGTGCGACGCCTGCAGGAAGAGCTTTCGGACCTGCTCGGCGCGCACGTCGAAATCCGCGCCAACAAGAAAGGCGCGGGCCGGATACAGATCCAGTTCGGCGGTCTGGATCAACTGGACGGCATCTTGCAGCGTTTCCGCTGAGAAGCTGTTTTAAAAAAATGGGTACGAGAAATGCTTGGATCCCAAAAACCTCAATTCAAACCCTGGGGGAAGGTAGGGCGGTTTCTCCGAAACCGCCGCCCCCCGGCGCGCTCGGAGATCGCGCCCTACCCTGGATGATCCATCGGCTTCTCAAATGTCTTTCTAATTTCCAAAACAGCTTCTTGCAAGCTTTCCGATAATGAACAGGCGCCTGTTTTTTACATGGTTCTGGCAAACGGACGCATGGCTTCTCTTTGTTCGTCACTCCCGATGACTTTTACGGGCACTTCCCCGACGGCGCGTGCCTGGACGATGGAAAGTTCCAGTCCTTGTTGCGCCATATGCGCCTGCAAACCGTTAACTTCGCCGCAAAAGAGGGTTTCAATGTCACGGTCGCGGCTTTTGTCGTGATTGCTCGTGAGTGCGACAGGGCGCAGTTGTACGCGCTTCGCGTTTTTCCCCAGAATTTCCACGCCATAGCCGGGCCTTGCGGTATTGGAAAGAATAAGTTTGCCGTTTTCCGCCCACATGGTTTCCATGCCCTCGCGCACTTCATAGCCCAGGCCCGACAGCCCGGAGAGCATTGCCTGACGAATGTTTTGCGACCTTTCTTCCTCGGCCAGCTTGAGAAGCGCGGTCCTGCATTCTTCCATCAGTGAGTGGACGCGCGCCGGGTCAGGGGCGGCCAGTTCGGTTTCGACGCGGGCGAGCAAGGCTTTGTCCGCGTTTGGCGAGGCGGCGAGTTCAATGGCG
>JAISQQ010000359.1 GCA_031274075.1 Accumulibacter sp. | reverse complement strand
TTCGCTAATCCAATTATCTCTTTCAATGTAACGCCCATGTCGCTTACCTCCTTTTAGTTTCTGGTTTAGTATATCACCTCGTACATGCTAAATCAATGATTTTTACGACTATCACCATTTCAGAGGACTGAGGACGGAAAACAGTGTGCTTACCGGGCGCAAAGCGCCCGCAAAAACTACTGTCCCCTGTCTTCTGTCCTCTGTCCCCTGTAAAGGAGCCGGATCGTGGAATTTATTGGACAACGCCAGCCGCTGACCGAGGCGGGGCTTGGCGAGGCGCTCGAACACCTGGAACTGCAACCCGTGGAGGCCGCCGTCGTCTGGGCCGTGGTGGAAGTCGAAACCTCGGGAGTGACGCAAGGCTGCGGCTTTTGCCCCGATGGCCGGCCACAAATCCTGTTCGAGCGCCACATTTTCCGGCGCGAAACGCAGGGACGCTTCGACGCGCGCGCGCCGCGGCTTTCGGGTCCGCAGGGCGGCTACGGAAAAATCGCCCACCAGTACGCCAGGCTCGAAGAGGCGCTCGCCCTGTGCGGCGCGGAAGGGCTTGGCCCGGAGCCTGCCCTGCGCTCGGCGTCCTGGGGACTCGGCCAGGTCATGGGCTTCAACGCCGGCCCGGCGGGATTCGCCAGCGCCGAGGCGATGGCCCTCGCCCTGCGCGACGGCGAGGACGCGCAACTTTTGGCGATGGCCCGCTTCCTGCGCTCCCGGAAGCTGCACCAGGCCCTGCGGCGGCGGGACTGGGCCGCCTTTGCGCGCGGCTACAACGGCCCGGCTTACGCGCGCAACCAGTACGACGTCAAGCTCGAACGATCCTACGCCCGCCTGGCGTCGGGATCGCCGCCCAGGCTGCAATCGCGGGCGGCGCAGATCGCCCTGCTCTACCTGGGCCTCTCGCCGGGCAAGATCGACGGCGTGATCGGTCAACGCACGCGCCGTGCGCTGGACCGTTTCCGTTCCCAGGCCGGCCTGCCGCCGGGCAGCGAGCTGGACGGCCCATGCTACGCCGCGCTTTGCGAAAAAGCGGGCTTGCGTCCCTGACGCGCCGGCGTCGGCGATTACACTCCGTTACGGAAACACCAAACATGTCCAACAGACACCCGTTCCGGGAACCCTTATCATCCTCGACGTTGCTTCAGCGTCCCCCGCTGGCAATGTTTGACCCTCCCTGACCCATCGCAACGATGGGATTTTGAATCCCATGCCGAACGGTGTGGGATTTTTTTTGTACTACGGGCCGGACCTTCTTCGCCTCATCCGGCCACGTCCAGGCAGGTTCGGCGCCAACGGCGGGAAATGTTGCGGCTTCACATGCAAGACTGGTCAACTCGATAGAAAGGATCGAACTATGTATTCCGTCGTGAACAAACGTACCGGACAAGTCCTCGCTTCCCACCTGACGCTGGATGCGGTCGATACCTGGATTGCCAGAAACGAGTCCAAATACGCCGGTATTCGCGTCGTCGGCATGACGGTCTTCGTAGCCGACGCCGTCTGAAACAAAGCCGCTGCCGCCAGCGACAAAAACATATTGCCGTATTTCTCCAGACGGCCGCGCTTCATGGAAAGCGCGGCCGTCTTTGTTTTTTTCCCCACCCTGCCGGAAAAATCGGGGAACGGGTTGTCAGGCGCGCTTTCCAGGCTTATCCTTTTCCTTGACCGGAATGCGCGGCAAACCCCGCCCGCAAGGAAGGGAGAGGGATAGCCATTCAAGCGAAGCAGAATCTCGGACTGGATCGGATTATAATGGTTGGAGTATGAAAATATGCCTACAATAAATTTTCCATTCAGACACAGGATTGCCGCCATTGCGGTCGTTGCCGATATTTTGGTGTATGCGTTGATATATATCATTCCTTTATATGTTGTGCCTATAGAGGAGATTTTTCTGAATGGCAATGATTATTATTTGTATTTTTTACTGATAAACGCATGGGCTGGCTTCATGTACCTGTAGTATTGCTGCCCATTAGTTCATCTGTATCTTGTTACGAAATTTGTCATGTTGTCGGAATTATACGAAACACAATTCATATAATATTATGTTTTTCCCAAACTTATATTGTTTTTTATATGCTTGGCTTTTTGTTGGAGAGAAAAAGAAAAAAAAGACAATAGTGCCTGCCGTAGGGCGGAATAATAGCGGACAAACCACGATTGATTCCCGGAGCGGCGGGGTATGGTGAGGGACGCGAGGGAGGAAGAGATGGCGCATCAAAGATTACCCAAAGATTCAATCGTGACCTGACCCTTGTCATCTATTTTTCTCAAAAGGATAATGATGAAAACAGTCCGTAAACTCGCTGCGGGAATCGCGTTGTTTTTCTGTTTTCCATTGGCGCATGCTGAAAATATCAACATGGAAGTTATGCGTGCACAGGATGCTTATCGTGAGAAGAAATACATTGAGGCTTTTGAGAGTTACAAGAAAGCAGCCAGCCTTGGAGATTCCACCGCCTGCGTCCAACTGGGCATCATGTACGAAAACGGCGAAGGGGTAGGTCGAGATATGGGTGAAGCTGTCAAGTGGTATGAGCAAGCCTTGGACAGGGGATCGGCGGCTGGCGCCCAACGATTGGTGAATCTTTTTTATAGTGGAATCGATATAAAAATAGATGCAAATAAATTAATGACATATTATGCTCGTTTGGCGGAAACGGGCGATAGCCATGGGTATTACATGCTGGGAATACTCTCTTCCGGAGGACAGGGTATGAAGGGTGATTCCAGAAAAGCGGTTGAACTATACCGAAAAGCGGTATCCATGGGAAACTCGATGGCAATGAATGCGCTTGGAGGCGCCTATTCGCTTGGCGATGGAGTGCGGAAAGATCATGTTCAAGCCTATGCTTACTTTAAATTGTCCCAGAAATATGGAGACAGGTATGGGTTCGCTCAGGAAAACCTTGAGAAACTGGTACGGAAGATGACCGTCGGGGAACGTGATGAAGGCGATTTGTTATATGAGAAACTGTTGCTGGAGATGGCGGACAATGCCGATATAGAAGCAAGGCACACGCAGGACGCTCAAGGTGACGGGGATTTTGAGAAAAATAATGACGCGGCCGGCTTCGGAGATTCCGATGATTGTATCTATGTGGGCGATATGTACGAAATCAGTGAAAAAGTGAAAAAAGAAGCGTGCGAAGCCATCAAGAAAGAGCTGGACCGTGCCGATCAAGAAGTCTTTCTTGCGCAGGATACCTATCGCAAAAAGAAATATGCCGAGGCTTTTGAGAGTTACAAAAAGGCAGCCGATCTCGGAAATCCAACGGCTTGTTTCCAACTGGGCATCATGTACGAAAACGGTGAAGGGGTAAATAAAAACATAAACGAGGCCATCAAGTGGTATGAAAAAGCCATGAGCAAGGGGTCGGCAACTGGCGCTGGGCAATTGGCGAATCTTTTTTATGATGGAACCAGTGTACCTAAAGATGTAAATAAGGCAGTAGCCTATTATACCCGCGCGGGTGAATTGGGTGACAGTAGCGCGTATTACACATTGGGATTACTCTTTTCTTTTGATTCCAGTATTCGTGATCTCGAAAAAGCAGCCAATCTGTTCAGAAAAGCGGTATCGATGGGAAATCCGATGGCAATGAATTCGCTCGGAGTTGCCTATTTGTCCGGCAACGGAGTGCGGCAAAGCAATGCCCAGGCCTATGCTTACTTTAAACTGGCGCGAAGGTATGGAGACAGATCCGCTCAAGAAAATCTCGATAAACTGGCCCAAAAGATGACCGATGGGGAACGTGATAATGGTGATTCGTTATATGAGAATTTGTTGCTGGAAGTGATGGCGGATGACATCAAGCAATAGATTCATGAATTTCCCGGAAGACTGTCCAGCGGAACAAAGGGGATCGTAGCCCGTGTATGAAGCGAGCAGAACGAACACCAGCGAAAACAAGCCCGATAGCCGCATGAAACCTCATCGGGCCGTTGCTTGTTGTCGGCCTTCGCGACCACGCCCATGACGGCTTCGCCGGCCTGACCCGGATCGAAGTCAAAAGCCCGCGACAACACCTTTTGATGCGACGCCGCTACACCTGCGATACCGAAGACACCGGCCCGATCGTCGGCGACAACCCGCCATCACCCGCCCCGTGCCGCGTTGCGGCCGATTCGTGGCAAATGGCAGCGCGGCCCGCGGCCAGGCGGCTTGGCCGGCGATACCCATCGGGACAGGTTCTTATATGGGACAGGTTCTTATATACTACGGCCATGCGCCCAAAGCGGGGACGGCGTCGCCAGTGCCTGACCATCAGTGAAGATGAAGAGAATTGAGGCATGAGTTTCCTTGAACAGATCAGATCCATTCTGGACAACGGCCCGCCGCCTGTCGAGAAGGAGTTTTTCCACGCCGACGGGGACGACCGGCGGCGGCGGAAGCGGTTCAGCCACAAGGGCAGGAGAATTCTCGTCGTCGATGATTCGGCGACGGTCGTGGCGACCTTCGGCAAGCTTCTCGGCTCGGCGGGTTGTCTGGTGCGGGATGCGTTCGATGCCGAAACCGGCCTGGAGATCGCGCGCGGCGAACGGCCGGATCTCGTCTTTCTCGACATCGTGCTGCCCGGGATGAACGGTTTCGCCGCGCTGCGCCATATGCGCCGCGATCCGCTCACCCGGCGCATTCCGGTCATCGTCATCAGCGGCAACGAGCAGGCGATCGAACAGTTCTACGCAAAACGCATCGGCGCCGACGATTTCATGAGGAAGCCGTTTTCCCGCGGCGAGCTGTTTACCCATGTCGAAATGCTGGTGGTGAAGGAAAAACTGCCCAGGATCGAGACGGCGGCGTCCGCAACTCCGTCGTCCATAACTTCATCGTCCACAACTCCGTCGCCCGCAACATCGCCCATGATCGTCGATCCGACGCTTCCGGAGCTGTCCGCCCAGGATGCGCTTCATGCCGCGGCGGCTCCGCGTGAAGAAAAAGTATTGATCCAAAAACCGCGGGATCTGTCGATCGCGGGCATGACGCCGCTCGAAGCGCGCCACCGGCTCAGTTCGATGGGCCTGGAGTACGCCAGCCAGGAACAGTTTTCGGCCGCCAAAAAGCGCAAGGACCGGCTGGCCGTGCAACTGTTCGTCATCGGCCGGGGAATCAAGGTCTAGCGTTCCGCCGGGCGAATATTCGCCTGCCGCCTACGGAAAAATGTAAAAAAAGAAGAGCCTTCCGCCCGGAAATCGCGCCGGCGACGAAGCGCTTGAGGCTTGCCCGCGCTCCAAAAAAATACAACGTTTCTCACTTTCAATTGGTAAGTAATTACCTAACTATTTGTTAAATATAAGCTTATACATGACGCGAGGGGTCTGGCGCCTTCTTTTTTTGCCTGAACGGAAAAGTTGGTTCCAAAAACGCAACATCTTGTAAATATTTTTCATTTGCCATGAGCATGCGTCGCAATTAAAAATAGCGCCCGGTCGCATGGCAAGCTACCGGATGCAAAGGGAAAAAAGAGAGAATGGGCCGGGAATCGAAAGAGCCTTCCGCAATTATCACGTGACGCGAAGTTGATTCCTGTAGCTCATGATCTCGCTCCCGATGCGCCCGCCCGGGATTGCGATGCGTTTCGTCAACCGGCCCTACAGCAAAGGCAAATACGAGTCGTGTCGCCAGCAACGATCCTCTTCGCGCGCGCCAAGGCGCCCTTCGCCTGGAACGGCTTCGTCCTTGCCTTGCGCCCCTCCTTTTCTTTCCCATCCTCCACTTCGCCCCGCGGTTTCCAGGGGGTTTGAAAGCACGGCCTATGTCAAATTATGAAATCGTAAAACGCGAGGATTTTTCCGACGTCACCTATCTCCTGGAGGTCCGCCACCCGATGATGGCCAGGGCGGCCAAGCCGGGACAGTTCGTGGTGGTGATGCTCAGCGAGCACGGCGAGCGGGTGCCGCTGACCATCGCCGATTTCGACCGGGAAAAGGGAACCGTCACCCTGGTCGTCCAGGCCGTCGGCAAGACCACCCGGCAAATGCAGCAGGAATGCAAGCCCGGCGCGTCGCTGTACGGGCTGGTCGGGCCGATGGGCATTCCGACGCCGCCCTCGCACGCCAGGAAAGTCATTTGCGTCGGCGGCGGCCTGGGCGTCGCCCCGGTCTATCCGCAGGCCCGCGCGCTCAAGGAGAGCGGCGCCTACGTCATCGGCGTGATCGGTTTCCGTACCAAGGAACTGGTGTTCTGGGAAGACAAGTTCGGCGCGATCTGCGACGAGCTGATCCTTTGCAGCGACGACGGCACGGTCGGGCTGCACGGCCGTGTGACGGCGGGCATCGAACAGGCGCTGAAGAAGCATCCCGACGTCGATGAAGTCATCGCCATCGGCCCGCCGATCATGATGAAGAGCTGTGTCGAGACGACCCGCCCGTACAAGATCAAGACCATGGTCAGCCTGAATCCGATCATGGTCGACGGCACCGGGATGTGCGGCGGATGCCGCGTGAAGGTGGGCGACGAGGTCAAGTTCGCCTGCGTCGACGGTCCGGACTTCGACGGCCATCGGGTCGATTTCGACGACCTGATGACGCGCCTGCGCCGCTACTCCAAGGAAGAACGCATGGCGCTCGATCATTGGGAAAAAGGCTGCCGGATGCAGCGCTCGATCGACCAGGCTGAAGGCGTCCAAAAGTGAAAACCTACTTTTGGCCGATTTGTTCAGCCGGAAAAGCAACGAGAGACCGGGTGGCCGGACGGTTTTTCGTTGGGGTTTATCCGGAGGAAGGCGAAGCTTCGCTTTGCCTTCCTCCGCTCGACAGTCCGGCAAAAAGTAGGTTTTCACTTTTTGACGTTTCTCTATTCACGGTAATCACTCATGGCGAAGAAAAGAACGATACGAAGCATCCCGCAGGAACGGACGCCGATGCGCGAGCAGGAGGCGGCGGCGCGCGCGCGCAATTTCGAGGAAGTGGCCCGCGGCTACCTCGCGGACGACGCGATGCGCGAATCCGAGCGCTGCCTGCTCTGTCCCGACCAGCCCTGCGTGTCGGGCTGTCCGGTGGGCATCGACATCCCGGGATTCATCCGCCGGATCAACGAAAAGGATCTGCGCGGCGCTTACGACGTGCTCACCGCGACCAGCCTGCTGCCGGCCATCTGCGGCCGCGTCTGCCCGCAGGAAAACCAGTGCGAAGGCCAGTGCACCGTCGGCCAGACGCTGGAACCCGTGGCCATCGGCCGGCTCGAACGTTTCGTCGGCGACACGGCGATCCGGGAACACTGGGCCAACATCCCCTACATCGAGCCGAACGGCCTCAAGGTCGGCGTCGTCGGTTCCGGGCCGGCCGGGATGGCCTGCGCCGCCGACATGGCCAAGGCGGGCTGCGAGGTCACGGTCTATGAAGCCTTCCACCAGGCCGGCGGCGTGCTGAAGTACGGCATTCCCGACTTCCGCCTGCCCAACACGGTGATCGACGCCGAGATCGGCAACCTGGAGAAGCTCGGCGTCAAGTTCGAGTGCAACACGCTGGTCGGCCGGCTGTTCACGCTCGAACAGATGATCACCGAGATGGGCTACGACGCGGTGTTCGTCGGCGTCGGCGCCGGCTACCCGACGATGCTGGGCGTCCCGGGCGATTCCCTGAACGGCGTCCTTTCCGCCAACGAATTGCTCACGCGCTGCAACCTGATGCGTGCGCGCGAGTTCCCGAATTTCGACACGCCGCAGCCGATCGGCCGGCGCGTCGCGGTGGTCGGCGCCGGCAACACGGCGATGGACGCCATGCGCGTGTCGCTGCGCCTCGGCGCGGAGAAGGTCTATTGCATCTACCGCCGCTCGCACAAGGAAGCGCCGGCGCGCGCCGAGGAAATCCACCACGCCGAAGAGGAAGGCGTCGAATTCCACTGGCTGACCAACCCGGTGGCCGTGCTCGACGACGGCAACGGCAACGTCAAGGGCCTGCGCTGCGTGCGCATGGAACTCGGCGAACCCGACAGTTCCGGCCGCCGCCGTCCGACGCCCGTCGCCGGCAGCGAATTCGACTTCGAATGCGATCTGGTGGTCTATGCCATCGGCACCAACGCCAACCCGATCATGGGCCAGACCTCGGGACTCCGCCTGAACAAGCGCGGCTACATCGATACCGACGAGCGCCTGGCGACCTCGCTGGCCGGCGTTTTCGCGGGTGGCGACATCGTCACCGGCGCCGCCACCGTGATCCAGGCGATGGGCGCCGGACGCCGGGCGGCGGCCGGCATGAAGGCCTACCTGGGCCTCCGCGACGGCAACCGTCCCTACCGCGACGGCGCCGGGGACACCCTGTTCGGCATCGACGCGGGCGAACGCAATTTCGCCCGCATCCGGGTCTGACGGCGGGCGCGGCGGGCGCAAGTCCTGTTTCTGCTCCTGCTCCCGCTCCCGGCCCGGCCGTTTTCCACCTTTAGCTCAACTGCGATTTTGGAACAGTCACTCATGACGACAACGACAGCAACCAGGAAAGCCAGCGCCAAATCCGGCGTCAAGTCCGGCGCCAAGGCCCATGACCAAGCGTGCGTCACGCTCAAGGAGCACATCGTCGAGATCATCAGCGATTCCGGCGAAGGCGCGCAGCGCTGCGGCCAATCGCTCGGCTCGATCGCCGCGCGCATGGGCAACGGCGTGTGGACGACGGAGATCATTCCGGCGGAAATCCGCCCGCCGGCCCGCAGCGTCGCCGGCGCCAGCGGCAACCGCATCCGCATCGGCTCCGACTACGTCACCAACGGCGGCGACGAAACCGACCTGGTCGTGGCCTTCAACGAGCAGGTGCTGCTCGGCCGGGTCAACGCCCGCGAACTCAAGCCGGGCTGCATCATCCTGCTGGAAAACATGTGGCGCACCCATTCCGACCCGAACATCGTCAAATCGTATGGCGAAGTCTACGACCGGCTGCTCAAGGCGGACTACAAGGTCTACGAGATTCCGATGGAAGAGGAATGCCTCAAGTTCACCACCAACGCGCGGCGCGGCAAGAACATGTTCGTGCTGGGCATCCTCTGCCACATCTACAACTTCGACCTGCAGGCGGGGCGCGAGCAGATCGCGCTGACCTTCGGCAAGAAGGAACAGAGCGTCATCGACGCCAACGTGGTGCTGCTCGAAGCCGGCTACCGCTGGGCGAAGGCGAACATCGGCTTTTCCTTCCACATCCCGGCCACGCCGACCGGCAAAAAGCAGATTTCGATCAACGGCAACACCTCGCTGGCGCTGGGCGTGATGGCCTCGGGCATGGACATCTGCGCGATGTACCCGATCACCCCGGCGACCTCGGCCTCGCACTACCTGTCGGAAGCCTTCGAGAAGGTCGGCGGCATCGTGCATCAGGCCGAGGATGAAATCGCCGCCTGCGCCTTCGCCATCGGCGCGTCCTACGCCGGCAAATGCGCGCTGACCATCACCTCCGGCCCCGGCTACTCGCTCAAGCAGGAGGGCCTCGGCCTGGCCGTGATGGCCGAGATTCCGCTGGTCGTGGTCAACGTCCAGCGCGGCGGCCCGAGCACCGGCCAGCCGACCAAGATCGAGCAGGGCGACATGCTGACGGCGATCTTCGGCAGCCACGGCGACGCGCCGAAGGTGGTGATGGCGCCGTCGACCATCGAGGACTGCTTCTACGCGGTGATCACCGCGCGGCGCATCGCCGAGACCTTCAACACCGTGGTGGTCATTCTCAGCGACGCCAGCCTGTCCTCGTCGCAGCAGCCGTTCGACCGGCCGCAGTTCCAGGAATCGTGGCTCGCGCCGCCGATCGACCAAAGCCCGGTGCCGGAGGGCGCCCGGCCCTACGACTGGGACCCGGTCACCGGCATCGCGCAGCGTTTCATTCCCGGCCAGCCGGGCGGTATGCACACGGTCACCGGCCTCGCGCACGACCGCGATAGCCACGTCGCCTACGATCCGGACATCAACCAGGAAGGGCTGCGCGCGCGCAGCCTGAAGCTCGCCGCGCTGCAAAAGACGCTGCTGCCGCCGGAAGTGTTCGGCGGCAAGGAAGGCGACCTGCTGGTCATCGGCTGGGGCAGCACCAAGGGCGCGATCGAAGAGGCCGTCGCCGCGCTGCGCGCCGAGGGCAAGAAGGTGTCCTCGACCCACCTGCGCTTCCTGCAACCGATGCAGCCCGGCATCAAGGAGATCATGCGGCGCTTCAAGAAAGTGATGACCATCGAGACCAACTGGAGCGACCAGCCCGGCGACGAACTGATCGACGCGGACAGCCGCCGTTATTCGGCGCTCGCCACGCTGCTGCGCGCGCGCTATCTGGTCGACGTCGATTGCTGGACGGAAGTGCGCGGACAGCCGGTCAAGCCGCGCACCATCCGCCAGGTTCTGCTGGCCAAACTCGAGAAATAGGGGAAAAAGCATGAAACTATCCGCCACCAAGCAACTGCTTGAACTCTACAAGGAGCAGTTGGCGCTGGAAGACTATCAAAGCGGCGTTCCCCGCTGGTGTACCGGCTGCGGCGACAACGCCATCCTCACCGCCGTCCAGCGCCTGTGCCGCGACGAGGGCCTGCGCCCGGAAAAAACCGTGTTCGTCTCGGGCATCGGCTGTTCCAGCCGCTTCCCGCACTACATGAAGACCTACGGCTTCCACGGCATCCACGGCCGCGCCTTCCCGGTCGCCGAGGGCATCAAGATGTCCCGTCCCGACCTCACCGTGTTCGTCAACACCGGCGACGGCGACTGTTGCAGCATCGGCGCGGCGCACTGGATCCACGCGCTGCGCTACAACATGAACATGACCGTCTTCCTGCACGACAACCAGATCTACGGCCTGACCAAGAAACAGGCGTCGCCGACCTCGCCGATCGGCACCCGGAGCAACACCACGCCGCGCGGCAGCTACCTCGAAGCGCTCAACCCGCTGACCGTATCGCTCGGCGTCTCCAACGTCTCGTTCATCGCGCAGGCGGTCGACTGGATTCCGGAAACCCTGTTCGAGATCGTCCGCGCCGCCTACCACCACACCGGATTCTCCTTCGTCCGCATCATCCAGCGCTGTCCCGAATGGCTGCCCAAGGCTCTCGATCCCTGGCTGCAGGACCCGGCCCGGGTGCAGCTCGTGCATCACGCCAACGGCGTCCAGATCAGCCCGAACCTGGCCCGCGTGTACAAGAACCAGGTCGAGCACGATCCCCTGGACATCCACCGCGCGCGCGAGATCGCCTCGAACACGGAGCTCATCCCGGTCGGCATCCTCTACCGCAACCCGGAGGTCCCGTGCTACGAGGACACGCGGCACAGCGGCGCCCTGCGCACGGTCGAAATGATCCGGAAGAGCTTCGAAGCCGAGGTCGACAAATACTCGGTCTGACCGACAAGGAAAAGACAAGAAAGCGCGACATCGAGACCCACGATACCCATCGCAACGACCTGGCCGTTCCCGCCCGCCGATCCTGGCTGCGGGACGCGCCTTCACCAACGACTAGACGAGATAGCCCCTTATGGAAGCCGACCTGCAAGCCCATGTGGCATTTTTCCTGTCCGGAAAGGCGAACACGCCGAACCTGGAAGCGATTGACCGACTCAAACTGCGCCCGGCCCTCTTCGCCGCCTACCGCGACCTGACCCGGCTGCGCTACGACTTCCCGCTGATCCTGGTCGCCGGGCAGCCGGGCGGCGTCTACGTCGAATCGCTCTCCGGCCTGATCGACGGCATCCTCGACAAGATTGCCCACGGCGCCGGCGCCGACCGGCTCAGGAAGCACGTGCTGCGCCTCGAACGGCACATCCGCGCCCAGGCCGCCGCCGGCAAGGAAGGCCAGCTCTCGGCCCTGTGGGACAAGGCCGCGGCGGACCTCGGCAAGAACGACAAGCCGGTGGCCGAAAGCCTGGCCCGCGCGCGCGCCAATCTCAAGCTGGACGGCGAAGTGGTCGATTGCAACGGCGCCATGCCGTACCGGATGATCGGGCACATCTGGGCGCTGACCCAGAGCGAGCGAGCGCAGCGCTTCGGCGAGATCCTCAGCCGCCTGGTGATCAAGCTGTCGGAAATCCTGCAAGCCGACTTCGCCAACTCCAACGCCGGACGCAGCGCCGCCAACCTCCAGCGCACCTTCGGTTCAGGCCCCCTGGACAAGTTCGATTTCGAGGCGATGTCGAAACTCCTGTGCCGCTCCGCCCCCAAGGAAAACCTGAGCCGAAACCGCAAGCGGCGGATCGAGAAGCTGCTGGCGACCCTCAAGACGCAGCAGTTCTTCCCCTCGCCGTATTCCACCAGCAAGCCCTACGCCTTCGCCTTCGACTCCTGCGGCGACGCCATCAAGGCCTACCGCGAACGCCTGCCCAAAGCCATCGAGCTGGCCAGGGCGGTAGCCATCGGCGAACTCGAAGTGCGCGGCGAATACAGCGAAGCGAAGCACGACCGCCTCTTCGAATCCTTTGGCGAGAACGGTCTCGATCCGCGCGAAATGGCCCTCTTCCCCGACTACCTGGCGCGCGTTCACGCGGAACAGATGCCGGGCGGCGAACTCGGCGCGCTGACCGAGATCATGTCGCTCAACCTGCCGGTCAAGGTGCTGGTGCAGACCGACGACGTCATCGAGGAATCGCCGATCGGCAACGGCCACCTGGCCTTCGCCCTGCGCAGCCGGCAGCTCGCGCGCATGGCGCTGGGCATGGTCGGCGTGTTCGTCGTGCAGGCGCCGGCCTCGGCGCTGTACCCCCTGCGCGAAAAGATCGTGCGCGGCCTCGACTATTCCGGCCCCGCGCTGTTCAGCGTCTTTTCCGGCGTGGTCAAGGGCGGCGGCCCGCTGCCCCCCTACCTGATCGGCGCCGCGGCGCTCGAGTCGCGCGTCTTCCCGGCCTTCACCATGGACCCGACCGCCGGCGACGACTGGGCTTCCCGCTTCTCGCTGGAAATCAATCCGCAGCTCGAATCCGACTGGCCGATCCACCGCGTGGCCTACGAAGACGCGGACTGCCAGAGCGTCGCCGAGGACCGTCCCTTCACGCTGATCGACTTCGTCGCCTGCGACGCCCGCTACGGCAGGTTCTTCGCCGCCGTCGCCAAGCCGCACTGGCGGGACTGGCTGGCCGAGCCTGGCGACGTCATCGGCAACGAGGAACGAAGCGACATCGACCGCATCAGCAGCGTTCCCTCGCTGCTGATGGTCGACCCGGACAACCGGCTGCAGAAGGTCATCGTCGTCGAGAAGATCGTGCGCGAAGCGCGCCGCTGCCTGTCGATGTGGAACAGCCTGCAGGAACTCGGCGGCATCCACAACTCGCACGCCGAGAAACGTCTGGCGCAGGAAAAAGCGGCCTGGGAAGAAAGCGGCAAGGCCCTGCTCGCGGCCGCCGCGCCGGCCCCGGAAGCCGCGCCCGCGCCCGTGTCCACCGCCGCGGCTACCCCGCCCGCCGGCGCAACGGCGGAAAGCGAACCGGAAAAGACCTCCGACGAAGCCTACATCGAAACGCCGCGCTGCGCCTCGTGCAACGAATGCATCCAGGTCAACGGCAAGATGTTCGCCTACGACGACAACAAGCAGGCCTACATCAAGGACATCAACGCCGGCACCTACGCCCAGATCGTCGAAGCCGCCGAGAACTGCCAGGTCGCCATCATCCACCCCGGCAAGCCGCGCAACGCGGGCGAACCCGGCCTGGACGAACTGGTCAAGCGCGCCGAGGCGTTCGC
>JAISQQ010000330.1 GCA_031274075.1 Accumulibacter sp. | reverse complement strand
GATCAGGAGCGGGAGCGGGACCGCGAGGAAACCCGCCTGGGCTCGGTTTTCCTCGCGGAAGGCGCTTTCGCCGTAGGCCAGACCGTCGACGACCTGGCCGTCGAAAGAAGCGGAGCCGAAGTAATGGCGATCCGCCGGCGCGACGTCAAGACGCGGGAACCGTCACCGGATACGCGCTTCGCCGCCGGCGACGTAGTCGTGCTGCTGGGTGAGCCGGAAGCGCTGGCGCTGGCGGAGGAACGGCTGTTGAAGGGGTGAACAGGGCGTTGGCGCCAAACCGTAGGGCGGGAAAGCGCAGCGCCTCCCGCCGGTCCTTTTCACGGCGCAACGCGCCGCACGATTCAATGGCCGGCGAATAATAGAGACGGCGGCTGCGCCGCCGGAGAGAACGACCGGCTTGGGCGTTGGCGCCAAACTGTAGGGCGGGAAAGCGCAGCGCCTCCCGCCGGTCCTTTTCACGGCGCAACGCGCCCACGATTCAAAGGCCGCCGAATAATAGAGACGGCGGCCGCGCCGCCGGAGAGAACGACCGGCTTGGGCGTTGGCGCCAAACTGTAGGGCGGGAAAGCGCAGCGCCTCCCGCCGGTCCTTTTCACGGCGCAACGCGCCGCACGATTCAAAGGCCGCAGAATAATAGAAGCGGCGGCTACGCCGCCGGAGAGAACGACCGGCGGGAGGCGCTGCGCTTTCCCGCCCTACGTTTCGGGGATCAGGGCCAGGTATCGGTAATCCTTGCGGGCGCGAAGCGCCCGGAGCAATAATAGAGGACAAGCCACGATTGAATTTTTGAAATTAATCGTGGCCTGTCCCCTGTCATTACTATTATTACGCTTTGGCTGCAACAGGTTCGTTGCGGATGGATGCCGATTGTCTATGGCCGGGTTGTCGAAGCGATAGGCGCGAGATTTTGGTTTTGAACGGAGGAGAAAAATACATGAAAACACAACAAGGAAAAATGAAATGTCTCCGATCCCTTTGTTGACCGCATTATTGACCATATTGCAAACCATAATTGTCGCCGCAGGCGCGTTGTCGTTGCTGGCGGTAATTGTTCATCCGCAAGGAACTTCTGAATTGATCGTTTTCGTATTTTGTATTTTCTTGCTTTTGTTCGCCATGACCTCATGGCTCAAAAATTTCATTAAAAAAAAGGCAATCCCAAAAAAATCCGAATATCCCAATGCGGGCGCGAAGCCGAAAAACGATGTCGATAAAATAATTGTCGCTGCAGGCGCGTTTTTGTTGCTGGCGATAATTGTTCGTCCGCGAGGAACTGTTGGATTGATCGTTTTCGTATTTTGTATTTTCTTGCTTTTGTTCGCCATGACCTCATGGCTCAAAAATTTCATTAAAAAAAGGCAATCCCAAAAAGAATCCGCCTATCCCAATGCAGGCGCGAAGCCGGAAAATGATGTCGATGAAATTCCAGCAAAGAATATTGTTGCCAAACAACGCACTTCCTGGATTCCTGAAAAGGAAGACAAGTCGCGGCGATTGGCCTATGTCCAAAGGACGCGGCGTAGCTATTGGTTTGTCCCGGTTTTTTACATCTTTGTCACTCTTGTTCCCTCGTATTATGAATACAAAACAGAAATACCTCCTGACGAAGCGTTGATAAAAACGGAAGGGACTTTCTTCTACAGACATATTGGCAAGACCGGATATCTTGTGGAATTGACAAATGAAAAAGGAAAAGAGACGTTTACTTGCCGACAGAACATGACCTTGGGGAATAGCCACGACTGTCTGTTTGCTATAAAGCAGGTTGAATTTTTCTATGGAAAAGCGGCAACAGTCTGGTGGTTCGATCAGGAAATATACCCGTTCATCCATCAACGGCGTCTGGTTCGTATCATCGTGAACGACAGGGAACTGGTTTCTCGCGAAGAGACCATCGCAGACGCGGAGGCCTCTATCCGTCATTTACCATGGTTTGCTGTAGCCTTTCTTGTCTTCGCTGTTTTTCTCACCTGTTACGTTGAATTTTGTGTCTTGAGGAGGATCGAGAAACATGAACAAGAACACCGCTGAGGCCATCAACCCGGTATTGAGCCCGCATGGGTTGGAGTGAGCCCGCCTGGGTTGGATGAGCGAAAGCGAACCCCAACGCCAGGCCAACGGATCATTCAATGTTGGGGTTCGCTTTGCTCACCCCAACCTATACGGGTTCCGAGCCGCCTCTGGGAGCGCGGGGCACCAGCCCCGCAACAGTGGCGGCAGTGTCATGGCGCTTGTCAAAAGCAGGGCGGGTGCCCCGTGCTCCCAGAAAGATCGCAAACAGGTTTTTTCGCTTGAACGGAAGCCAAGCCGCCCTCGGGCGGCGCGGGCGGCGTCTGCCCTGTGAGACGCGAAAGGTTCTCCGTAAAACCGAAAGCGCCAGGACGATACAAAAACCGGGCACAAAAAAACCGCAAACCGGATCGCTCCGATTTGCGGTTCTTTGCCAACGTAGGTCAAGCGTTGAGCAGGTTCCGGATTTCGACCAGGCTCGCGGAGAGCATGGCCAGGTCCTGCGGCGCGTTGCGCTTGAGGTCCTCGATCACGCCGCGCACCGAAGCCATGGCCTGGGCGTCGCTGGCGCCGTCGCGCTGCAGCAGGGTCTGGCGCAGGGCGCGCAGATCGCTGGACAGTTGCGCCCGGGCGCGCGCCTGCCAGCGGTTGCCGGCCGGCAGATTGCCGATGGCGTGGCCGAGCCAGGCGAGGTCGAAGCCGGCGTCCAGCTTGACGCAGGCCGCCGCGACTTCTTCGAGCGGACGATTGCCGCTGCGCGCCAGGTCGACCAGTTCGAATACGCTGGCGATCGCGGGCCGCGCTTCGAGCAGCGCGGCGATCGATTCCACGCCTTCCTTGCCGGCGCGGGCGGCGGCCACGGCCTGGGCGACGGCGTCGCGGTAGACGCCGACGATCTCGTCGATTTCCGCGCCGGCCATCCGCGAGGCCAGGATTTGCCGCGTCGCGTCGCTGACCAGCTCGCGCAGGGCCATCATCAGCGCCATCTGGCGCGCGCTGGGAATCTTCAGGTCGAGCGCCTCGATTTCCCTCCACAGCGCTTCGGCGTCCAGCAGTTCGCTGGCGGCATACCAGGCCGGGACGAGCCGCTGGAGATCGGCTCCGGTTTCGTCGCCGAGCTGCCAGGTGAAGGTCGTGCCCATGCGGTTGACCAGGCGGCTGACGATCTTGGTGGTGATGATTTCGCGGCGCAGCGGATGCGAGGGAACCTGTGCGGCGCATTTTTCCGCGACCGCCTCGGGGAAGTAGTTCACCAGCAATTTCTGGAACTCCGGCGCGTCCGGCAGGCGGGTTTCCAGGATGGCCTGTTTCAGGGCGATCTTGGCGTAGGCCAGGAGGACGGCGATTTCCGGCGCGGTCAGCCCGCGGCCCATTTGCGCGCGCTCGATGAGATGCTTTTCGTCCGGCAGGTATTCGACCGCGCGGTCGAGGCTGCCGTGGGCTTCGAGGGCGCGGATGAGCTGCCCGTGCGCGTTGAGCAGTTCCTTGCCGTGCGTAGCTTCCAGCGATACCGCCTGCGTCTGCTGGTAATTGTCGACCAGCACCCGGCGGCCGACGTCGTCGGTCACCGAGGCCAGCAGGGTGTCGCGCTGCTTCAGGGTCAGGTCGCCGCTTTGCAGCAGGCTCGAAGTCAGGATCTTGATGTTGACCTCGTGGTCGGAGGTATCGACGCCGGCGGAATTGTCGATGGCGTCGGTGTAGTTCAGGCCGCCGTTCATCGCGTATTCGACGCGCGCCGTCTGCGTGAAGCCCAGGTTGCCGCCTTCGCCGACGACCTTGGCGCGCAGCTCGGTGGCGTCGATGCGGATGGCGTCGTTGGTACGGTCGTTGGCGTCCTGGTGGCTCTGGGTGCTGGCCTTGACGTAGGTGCCGATGCCGCCGTTGTAGAACAGGTCGACCGGCGCCTTGAGGATGGCGTTCATCAGTTCGTTCGGCGTCATCTGTTCGGCGTCGACGGCCAGGCGGGCGCGGATCTGCGGCGACAGCGGAATGCTCTTCGCGCTGCGCGGCCACACGCCGCCGCCGGCGGACACGATCGACTTGTCGAAGTCGTCCCACGACGAGCGCGGCAGGTCGAAGAGGCGCTGCCGTTCGGCGAAGCTCCTCGCCGGATCGGGGTTCGGATCGAGGAAGATGTGGCGGTGGTCGAAGGCGGCGAGCAGCAGGATCTTGTCGGAACGCAGCAGGCCGTTGCCGAAGACGTCGCCGGACATGTCGCCGATGCCGACCGCGGTGAACGGCTCGCTTTGCGTGTCGCGCCCAAGTTCGCGGAAGTGGCGCTTGACGGCTTCCCAGGCGCCGCGCGAGGTGATGCCCATCTTCTTGTGGTCGTAGCCGGCCGATCCGCCCGAGGCGAAGGCGTCGCCGAGCCAGAAGCCGTATTCGATGGCGATGGCGTTGGCGATGTCCGAGAAGGTCGCGGTGCCCTTGTCGGCGGCGACGACGAGATAGGGATCGTCGCCGTCGTGGCGACGGACGTCCGCGGGCGGAACGACCTTGCCGCCGACCAGGTTGTCGGTGATGTCGAGCAGGCCGCGGATGTAGGTCTGGTAGCAGGCGATGCCCTCGGCCAGCCAGGCGTCGCGCTCGCTGGCGGGCGGCAATTGCTTGCCGATGAAGCAGCCCTTGGCGCCGAGCGGCACGCCGACGACGTTCTTGACCATCTGCGCCTTCATCAGCGCCAGGCCCTCGGTGCGGTAGTCTTCCATGCGGTCGGACCAGCGCAGGCCGCCGCGCGAGACGCTCGAACCGCGCATGTGGATGCCTTCCATGCGCTGGTTATAGACGAAGACTTCGTAGAGCGGCACGGGCTTGGGCAGGAAGGGAATGAGTTTCGACGAAATCTTGAACGACAGGTAGCCCTTCGCCTGTCCCTTGGCGTCCTTCTGCCAGGCGTTGGTACGCATCGTGGCGAGAAAGGCGGTGCGGTAGCCGGAGAGGATGCGGTCGTCGTCCAGGTTGCTCACCCGCGCCAGCGCGGCCACCAGTTCGCGGTCGGTTTCTTCCGCCTGGGCGTCGCTGGCCTCGGGGGCGAAGCGCGCCTGGAAGAGATCGGAGAGCAGGCGGGCGATGCGCCGATGGCTCGCCAGGCAGCGCTCGATATAGACCTGGCTGAACGGCAGCCCGGCCTGGCGCAGGTAGCGGCCGTAGGCGCGCAGGATATTGACGCGCGGCGCGTCGAGTCCGGCCAGCAGCGTCAGGCGGTTGAAGCCGTCGTTTTCGGCCTCCTGGCACAGGAGCTTGCCCAGCAGTTCGACGAAGGAGGCGCGCGTCGCCTCGTCTTCGAGCGCTTCGGGGCACGGCAGCTGCACGGCGAAATCGGCGATGTGGAGATCCAGGCCGGTGAGCTTGAACGGCTGCTCGGAAAGAACCGTCAGGCCGAGGTTTTCCAGCACCGGCAGCACGGCGGACAAGGGCAGCGGCTGGCCCTTGAGGAACAGCTTGATGTGCTGCTGCGAGCCGTCGTCGCCGTAGGGCGCGCTGACCTTGATTTCGACGCGCGCGCTGTTTTCCGCCATTTCGAGGCGTTCGAGGTCCGATACCGCCGAACTCGGCGGCACCTGGTCCTGGTAGGCCAGCGGCAGCGCCGCGGCGTAGCGGCGCAGCAGCGCGTTGCCGCGCTCCTCGCCCGCGTACTCGACCAGGTTGTGCTGCAGTTCGTCCTGCCAGCCGCGCACGATGCGCGCCACGTCGCGTTCGATCGCCTCGGCGTCGTACTGGTAGTTGGCCCCGTCCGAGGTGCGCGCGGTCAAGTGCAGGCGCGCCAGCCGCGATTCGTTGACGTCGATGAAGAAATCGACGCTTCCCGCCTGCAGGGTGTTGCGGATCAGATCCATGATGCGCAGGCGCAAGGTGGTGTCGAAACGGTCGCGCGGGATGTAGACCAGCGCCGAGACGTAGCGGCGCCAGCGGTCGCTGCGCAGGAAGACCCTGACCCGCTGGTGTTCGTGCAGCATGACGATGCCGTAGGCGATGCGCTGCAGGTCGTCGGCGTCGATCTCGATCAGTTCGTCGCGCGGATACGTTTCGAGGATGTTGCGCAGCGTCTTGTCGTTGTGTCCGCCCGGGACGAAGCCGCAGGCGGCGCGGACGGCGGCCACCTTGCGGCGCACCACCGGTATCTCGGCGCTCGAGATGTGGTAGACGTGGGCGGCGTACAGGCCGACGAAGACGTGCTCGCCGATGAGCGCGCCGCTGGCGTCGCGCTCGCGCACGCCGATGTAGTCCAGGTAGCCCGAGCGATGCACGATCGAGCGCGCGTCCGCCTTGGTCAGCGTCAGCGCCGAGGGCAGTTGCTCGAATTCGTCGATGCGGCTCGGCATGCCGGTGCGGCAATGCCCGAAGCGCGGATGGTCGGCGCGGCGCAGCAGGCCGAGGCCGCCGTCCGGCGCGCGCAGCAGCGAGGCGCTGTCGGACCAGGCCTGGTAGTGCGCGTAGCCCAGGAAGATGAAATTCTCGCTGGCCGCCCAGCGCAGGAATTCGACGATTTCCTCGCTGTCGGCCGATTTCACGCCGTCGAGGCCGGCGACGGCGACCTCGACGCGCTGGCGCATCGCGGCGAAGTCTTCGACCGCGGCGCGGATGTCGGCCAGCACGTCGGCGATTTCGATGCGCAGCGCGTCGATCACGTTGTGGCCGCTGATGCGGTCGATTTCCAGGTGGATCCACGATTCGGTGCGCGTGCCGGCGGCGCCGCGCCCGGTGCTTCTCTGGAAGACGCCCGCCGCGTCGCGTTCGACGCCGAGCACCGGGTGGATGAGGCGGTGGATTACCAGGCCGCGGTTATGGATGGCCATGGTGACCGAATCGACGAGAAAGGGCATGTCGTCGGTGACGATGTCGATCACGGTGTGCGGCGAGTGCCAGCCGTGCCGGTCGAAATCGGGCGTGTACAAGGCGATGGCGGCTTGCCCGGCCTCGCGCGACTGGCCGAGGCGGGTGTGCTGGATGGCCGCGCCGTGGAGTTCTTCCAGGTCGACGTCGACGAAATTGTTGGCGTCGACGTTGGCGAAATAACGTTCGAGATGATCGCTGAGCGCGGGAGACAGCTTGTGTTTTTCGGATATTTCGCGCAGATTGCGTTGGAGGGTGTTGCTGTTGCCTTTGTCGTTCATGATGAAATCCTCCTCGCCCAGGGCGGGCACCGGCATGGCAGGCCGGAGAATTTTCCCCTGGACGATGTCGTTGTGGGAACAGATTTTGATTGAAAACAATCGTTTGTAAAAAACGATGAATCATTATTTGCATGTTTCCACGCAATAGCAAACGATGTATATTCAGTAGATCGTTCTGTTTTGGAATGACCATGCGAAGAAAAATTCCTGGGACGGATCTGCTCGTCGCTTTTGAAACGGCGGCGAGGCACCAGAGCTTCACGCGCGCCGCGGAGGAACTGTCGCTGACGCAGAGCGCGGTGTGCCGGAAGATATCGGCGCTGGAGGATTACCTGGGCATGCAGTTGTTCAACCGCGTCAAGAAGCGGGTGTCGCTTTCCGGCTCGGGACAGATCTACGCCCGGCAGGTGCGCGAGAACCTGAAGCGCATCGAACACGACACTTTGTCCCTGATGGCCCACCGCAGCGCCGGACGGGTGCTCGAACTGGCGGTCATCCCCACCTTCGCCACGCGCTGGCTGATTCCGCGCCTGACGGATTTCCAGAAGCATTATCCGGAGATCACGCTCGACCTGACCACGCGCAACGAACCCTTCATGTTCATCGACACGCCGTTCGACGCGGCGATCCATTTCGGCGATCCGGTCTGGCCGGGCGCCGTCACCGAATACCTTTTCGGCGAAGAGATGGTGCCCATCTGTAAGCCGTCGCTGCTCGGCGGAAAGTCGTCGATCGAACCCTCGGAACTCGAGAAGATGCCCCTGCTGCACCAATCCTCGCGCCCCGACGCCTGGCGGGAATGGTTCGAGATCGCCGGCCTGACGAACGTCAACGCCATGGGCGGGTCGCGCTACGAAATTTTCTCGATGCTCGTCGAAGCCGCCAAGGTGGGCCTCGGCGTCGCCTTGATGCCGCGTTTTTTCGTGCTCAACGAAATCGCCTCGGGCGAACTGGTGGTGCCCTGTCCCTACGTGCTGCACAACCAGCGCAACTACTATCTCGTCTATCCGGAAGACAAGCAGGAGTCGGAGTCCCTGCAGGTGTTCTGCGGCTGGCTGCGCGCGCAGGCCAAGACTTACCTGGAGACGGAAATGGGCGAGATGGGCGAGATGGGCAAGAGCGGCAAGACCGGCGCGGCGGTGGACGCGGCGGCCGATCGCCATCGGCTCCCGTCCCGGCCCGCGCCCGCGGTCAAAGACGCAAGGCCAGCGCCAAGGGGATGAAAAACAGCGCCGAGGCGTTGCCGATCATGACCATCGCCGCCACCTCGTCGGGCGCGCACTGGTAGCGGTCGGCGAAGATGAAGCACGACACCGCCGGGGGCAGGGCGCCGAACAGGAAGAGGATATCCATCTCCGGCTTGCTGAAGCCGGCCAGCGTGCCGAACAGCCAGGCCAGCGGCATCCCGGTGAGCGGCGTCACGATCGCGCCGGCGACGCCAACGCCGAGCATCGATCCGACGCGCGTCGAAGCCAGGCGCGTGCCGAGCGAGAAAATCATCAGTCCGAGCGCGATGTCGCCGAGCAGCTTGCACGCCGCCAGCACGGGCGGCCACAGGCTGGCGCCGGACAGGCTCACGGCGACGCCGAGCACCGCCGCCAGCAGGAAGGGTTCGCGCCACAGCGCGCCCAGGGAGAAGCGCCCGCCGAGCAGCCAGGGCGAGACGGCGAATTGCAGCACGGTAAGGATCAGCATCAGCACCACCGCCGCGCCGAGCGCCTGGTCCCCGAAGGTGAACAGCATCAACGGCAGTCCCATGTTGCCGACGTTGTTGAACATCGCCGTCGACGCCAGCGCCCGCGGATCGACGCCCAGGGGCCGCGCCAGCGGCCAGGCCAGCAAGCCCGAACCGATGACCACCGCGGTGCAGCCGAGCGCGATCGGGACGTTGTCGGCCAGGTTGAACGATTTGCCGGCCAGCGCGGTGAAAATCAGCGCCGGCAGGAAAATCTCCATGTTCATGCGATTGGCCGCGGCCATGTCCGGATTGCGTTTCCGGCCATAGAGAAAGCCGGCCATGACCACGGCGAACAGCGGAAAGACGATGCAGACGATACGATAGAACATGGAAAAACCTCGTGCCCTGGATTTCGCGCCCGGTTTCAGCGCCGCGCCCGGCCCGCTTGCCGGCGGCGCGACGCGGCGACGAAGAGTCCGCCGGCCACCACCACCGCCATGCCGAACAGGGTGATGGTATCCGGAAAATCGCCGAACGCCAGGACGCCGAGAATGCCGACCCACAGCAACTGGATATAGGCGAACGGAGCGAGCAGCGACGCCGGCGCAAGCTCCAGCGCCTTGATCGTCGAAAAATGCCCGATGCCGGAGCTGACGCCGATCAGGGCGAAAAAGAACAGTCCCTTCGGCGTCGGATCGCTCCACGAAAAAGGCAGCGCCACACTCATCGCCAGCGACCCGACCAGCAGCACGCAGAACAGCGAATTGAGCGAATTCTCCCGCCCGGCGATCAGGCGGGTGAATATCTGGTATGACGAAAAGCACAGCGCCAGCCCGAGCGGCAGGAAGGCGGCCGGCGTAAACAAGCCGCCGCCGGGACGCACGATGATCAGCACGCCGGAAAAACCGATCAGCACGGCGCTCCAGCCCGCCAGCGAGACCTTCTCGCCCAGGAAGACCACCGCCAGCACGGTCAGCAGCACCGGATGGATGAAGCTGATCGCCTGCGCCTCGGCCATCGGCATGACGCGGTAGGCAAAAACGATGAACACCGTACCGGCGGTGAGCAGCACGCCGCGGATCGCCTGCACCAGTGGAAAGGCGGTGCGCAGCATGCGCGCGCCGCGCCGGGGCAGGAACACGGCCAGGAGCAGCGCCAAAGGCACGAAATAGCGCGCCCACACGATCATCATCACCGGATACTCGCGCGCCTGGTATTTGGACAGCGCGTCGACCACGGCGTAGGCGACGGTGGCCAGCAAGGCCATCACGATGCCGCGCCCGGCGCGGCTCATTCTGGAAACCATCGAACGCCCGATCTTCTTTTCACTCCAAGGGCTAACAATACAATAAATCGCTCGCGGCGGCGGCGCGGTGTTCAGAAGACAGAGGACCGATGACGGAGGACAGTTTGCCTACCGGGCGCTTCGCGCCCGCAGGGGACTTTCAGGGAGCAGGCAGGCCGGCGGGGAGGCGTTCGGCGGATTTGCTTCGGGAAGGCCGGCATTCCTGGGAGCGCGGGGCTTCCGCCCCGCAACAGCGGGAATGACACTGCCACCGCTGTTGCGGGGCGGAAGCCCCGCGCTCCCAGGAATGCCGGCCTTCCCGGCGCAAAACCGCCGAACGCCTCCCGCCGGTCTGCCTGCTCCCTGAAAGTCCCCTGCGGGCGCGAAGCGCCCGGTAGGCAAACTGTCCTCTGTCATCGGTCCTCTGTCTTCTGAACACCGCGCCGGGCGCGGCATCCTGATGGCCTTGCTGGCCACCGTCGCCTACGCCGTGGTCGACGCGCTGTCCAAATACCAGGCGCGCGAGTATCCGGTGATGATGATCGTGTG
>JAISQQ010000308.1 GCA_031274075.1 Accumulibacter sp. | reverse complement strand
TCGACGATGTTGATGTGCGTGCCCGCGTAGTCGACCGCCAGGTTCTTGGCCAGGATGGTGATGCCGCGCTCCCTTTCCAGGTCGTTCGAATCCATGACGCGCTCGGCGACGTGCTGGTGAGCGGCAAAGCTCCCGGCCTGCTGCAGCAGCTTGTCGACGAGCGTGGTCTTGCCATGATCGACGTGGGCGATGATGGCGATGTTGCGAACGGGGCGGGACATGGGGGAGGACTCGTGCAAAAGGGCTGCGATTCTATCACACGCGGTTCAGGGGTCGGAGGTCAGAGGACAGAGGACAGAGGACAGAAGACAGAGGACAGAAGACAGAGGACAGAAGACAGAGGACAGAGGGCAGAGGGCTATCGCATTTGGGGAACCAAGCCGAGCAAAGAAGCGCGAAATTGGGGAAGGCGATCGGCAGTCTTGCGCCGGGAGCGCAAGCTACGCTTGGGGTAGGTGGTATCTCTGCGCAGAAGCGTCAGCTCGGACTTGCGCAAGGCCGAGAAGTTACGCGGGGCAGGGGCGGGTGGGTACGCGCCACAAAATCCTGTCACCAGCCACCAGCCACCAGCCACCCGCCACTTGCTACCTGTCACCTGAAAGAACGAGTTCTTCCGCCAGTGAGGGATGCCGGGTGATGAGTCGCGCCAGGGCGGTGGCGATTCCCGGAGGAGAGAAGCGTCCCTGTTCCCAACCGCGTAGGGTCGTTACTGGAGTAGCGATGCGCCGGGCGAATTCTGCCTGCGATAAGCCGGTGATTCTCCGGGCCTCGCGCAGGAGCATCTGTTCGGGTGTCGTGACGCGGGCAAATTCACCCCGCTGGGCTTCGGACAGCGCCTCCCGGAGACCGGGCAAGGATTCCCCGGCGTCCGCCTCGAACGCCGCCGCCATCGATTCCACGTCGATGCCGGAAAAGTCTTCCAGGGAGGCGATGGGTTTCTGTTTCGTCTTCATGACCGTTCCTTTACTCGATCAACTTCGCGATTTCATGCGCGGGCAGGTTTCCTCGATCGGCCTTGGTATAAATCGCCACGAGAAGAATCTGTCCGCGCGCGACGAGATGGTAATAAATCACCCGCGCGCCCGTGCTTTTACCGCTCCCGGCGCGTTTCCAGCGCAGCTTCCGTCCGCCGCGCGTACCGGGAACGACTTCCCCGGCCTCCGGGTTTTGCGCCAGCCAGAAAGTGAACGCTTCGTATTCGGATTCGCTCCAGATGGCTTCGGCCTGCTTCCTGAAAGAGGGAAGCTCGACAAGTGTTTTCATGGGGCAACTATAAGTGATTCACTCACTTTTGGCAAAGGGCTTCAAGAATCTGTTTGCGATCTTCTCTCGGGGAGCACAGGTATCTTACGCAAGCCCATCATGAAAGCCGCCTCTCTCCGAGCCACCTCTGGGAGCGCGGGGCACCAGCCCCGCCGCGTCGTTCGACGGCTCGGCCAACGTCTCCGAGCCACCTCTGGGAGCGCGGGGCACCCGCCCCGCAACAGCGCCATGTGATACTGCCACCGCTGCTGCGGGGCTGGTGCCCCGCGCTCCCAGGGAAAATCGCAAGCAGGTTCACCACAAGGTTCATGTGTCCGTACCCGGCCAAAAATGCGCAAAACATGGATACATGTGGCAAGTTTCGATGGCTTTATTCTGGCGTCAGACCTTGGGGTTCGCTTCGTTCGCCCAAGCGACGCGACGTGCCTTTGCTGGGAGCGCGGGGCTTCTGCCCCGCCGTTACGCCACCACGGTTATTGCGGGGCGGAAGCCCCGCGCTCCCAGCGAAAATCGCAAGCAGCTTCTCAGTGCCGACCGCGATTCTTTCCACCCCGTCATTCCTTTGCCTGCCGGAATCCAGGAGTTTGAGCGACGAACTGGATCCCGGCTTTCGCCAGACCGTAAAAACCCGGAATGACCCATGTTTTCAGGATGTTGAAGACAAGCAAGGGAGTCATTGGATACTGATTGGGGTTTCCGGGACCGATCGCCGGTGTAGGCGCAAAAAAGTATCAATGCGCGGGTTTTTTATTGGTTGATGTTTTTTTCCTCGGTGTCTATAGTCGCACCATCGATAAGGGCAATCGGCCGCTCGGCAACGGATCGAAGCAGGCCGGCAGCAGTCAGAACACGCCGGATGGTCAGCAGGATGTCGCAATTGGGAGGACGCATGAAACCTGATCTTGAAGTCGTCGAAGTAGCGCAGCACGAGTCGTTCAAGGTGTGGGGCCATGGCTATCCATTCCGCACGGTGCGCTGGCATTTCCACCCGGAGTACGAAATCCAGTTGATCACGGAAACCACGGGGCAGTATTTCGTCGGCGATTTCGTCGGCCGTTTCGCGCCCGGCAACCTGGCGTTCATGGCGCCCAACCTGCCGCACAACTGGGTCA
The DNA here is from genome assembly GCA_031274075.1 of Accumulibacter sp. Taxonomy (GTDB): domain Bacteria; phylum Pseudomonadota; class Gammaproteobacteria; order Burkholderiales; family Rhodocyclaceae; genus Propionivibrio. The sequence continues at coordinate 7,635 of JAISQQ010000308.1, read as the reverse complement.
GCGAATTGCCGGAAAACACCACGGTCGAACGCCGCGGCCTGATCTGCCAGTTCTCGGCGGAATTCCTCGACGAACGCATCATGATCCTGCCGGAAATGCGCTATTTCGCCAAACTGGTCGGCGAATCCAGGCGCGGCGTGGTGTTTTCCGACGCGACCGGGAAGGCGGCGCGGCCGGTCATGGAAGAATTGCTGACCGCCACCGGCGGACGGCGCATCACCGCTTTCCTGACCCTGCTCGATCTGATCGCCCACGACGAGGGGCGCAAGCTGCTGGCGAGCAGCCGTTTCTCGCCCGATCCTTCGAGCTACATGTCTTCCACGATCAACCAGATCCTGTCGTATATCGACCAGAACCTGGCCAGCGATCTGTGCGAGTCCGACATGGCCGATCTCGCCGGCCAGAGCGTTACGGCGTTTTCGCGCTATTTCCACAAGCACACGGGCATGTCCTTCATCCGGCACGTCAATACGCTGCGCATCCACCGCGCCTGCGAACTGCTCATCGAAACGGGAATGTCGATCAGCGACATCTGTTTTAGCGTCGGCTACAACAACGTATCGAATTTCAACCGCCACTTCCTGGCGCGGAAGGGCGTTCCGCCGAGCCGTTTCCGCGCGCTGCAACAAATGAACGCCGTTTCGGCGCTTGGCCGCAATTCCGGCAATCCCGGCGGAAAGCCCGTCGAAACCGAGCTTCCCCAGCATCAGTCGGGGTATCCGTAGAGTCCGGGCGCGGGGCGCCCGTGGCACTCCAATCCGCCATCTGAAATCCCGGTGATACCGGCGAATGCATGGCTTTGCCGTGCGGGGACAGCCGTATCTTTTGTTTGACCCGTTTTTGTTCAACCCGTGTTTAACCGTTGGCGAGCGGTTTCTTGCCGACACAAGCCGAGCCGTAATTTTCAATCAATCAACCGAAGGAATCATGATGAAAGCCACGAAAAAGCTTCTCCCCCTGATGTTGGGCGCCGCCCTGGCCGCCAGCCTCGCTTTTCCAGCCCTTGCCGCGCCGCTCAAGATCGGCATGTCGTTCCAGGAACTCAACAATCCTTATTTCGTGACCATGAAACAGGCGCTGGAAGAAGCCGCCGCGTCGATCGGCGCGACCGTCGTGATCACCGACGCGCGCCACGACGTCGCCAAGCAGATCAGCGACGTCGAGGATCTGATCCAGAAGAAAATCGACATTCTCCTGCTCAACCCGACCGACACCACCGGCATCGAAGGCGCGGTGAAGGCCGCCAAGGCCGCCGGCCTGGTGGTCGCCGCGGTGGACGCGAACGCCAAGGGGCCGGTCGATACCTTCGTCGGCTCGAAAAACTACGAGGCGGGCGTGATGGCCTGCGAATATCTGGGCAAGGCGCTCGGCGGCAAGGGCGACGTCGCCATCCTGGACGGCATCCCGGTGGTGCCGATCCTGGAGCGCGTCCGCGGCTGCAAGGACGCGCTCGCGAAGTTCCCGGAGATCAAGATCGTGACCACCCAGAACGGCAAGCAGGAACGCGACCAGGCGCTGACCGTGACGGAAAACATGATCCAGGCCAACGCCGGACTCAAGGGCATCTTCAGCGTCAATGACGGCGGCGCGATGGGCGCGCTGGCGGCGATCGAAGCGACCGGCAAGGACATCAAGCTGACCAGCGTGGACGGCGCGCCGGAAGCGATCAAGGCGATGCAGAAACCGGACTCCAAGTTCATCGCCACCTCCGCCCAATATCCGCGCGACCAGATCCGCATCGCCATCGGCATCGCGCTGGCCAAGAAATGGGGCGCCAAGGTTCCGGCGGAGATCCCGGTCGAAGTGACGCTGATCGACCGGGAAAACGCCAAGACCTTCTCGTGGTGATCCGCGCGGACGTTTGACCGGATTTGACCGGACGCGCCTGGAAACGTCCGCCAGACGTTTCCAGCCGCCGTGGCGGATCGGCTTCCACGGCGGCGGGCCTTCGGGATTTCCTTCGACTGGAACGAGTATGGACACGGTTTTGCGATTGGAACGAATATCCAAGCGCTTTCCGGGAGTCAATGCGCTCACGGACATCGACTTGACGGTGGAAAAAGGCGAAATCCATGCCCTGCTGGGAGAAAACGGCGCGGGCAAATCGACCTTGATGAAGATCCTCAGCGGCATCCATCAGCCGGACGAGGGACGCATCCTCCTCGATGGCGAAGAGAGAAACTTCGCCAGCTACAACCAGGCCGTCGCCGCCGGCGTGTCGATCATTTTCCAGGAATTCAGCCTGATTCCGGATCTCGACGCGGTGGAAAACATCTATCTCGGGCGCGAATACACCCATGCCTTCGGGTTTCTCGCGCGCGGCGCGATGCGCAGGGAAGCGCATGCCCTCTTTGAAAAACTCGGCATCGCCATCGATCTCGACGCGCCGGTCCGCCAGCTCAGCGTGGCGCAGCAACAGTTCGTCGAAATCGCCAAGGCGCTCTCGCTCAACGCGCGCATCCTGATCCTCGACGAACCCACCGCGACCCTGACGCCGTCCGAGGCCGGGCATCTGTTCAGCATCATGCGCGAGCTCAAGGCGCACGGCGTGACGATGATCTTCATCTCGCACCATCTCGAAGAAATCTTTGAAATCTGCGACCGCATCACCGTCCTGCGCGACGGCGGCTACGTCGGCACCACCCGCGTCGAGGACACCGACGTCGACCAACTGGTCGAATGGATGGTGGGCCGCCGCCTCGAACAAGCCTTCCCGCCGAAGCCGGCGCTCGACCGGAACGCGCCGGAAATCCTCGCGGCGCGCAACGTGCAGTTGAGCGAAGGCGCGCCGGTCAACAGCTTCGCGCTGCGCGCGGGCGAGATCCTCGGCTTTGCCGGCCTCGTCGGTTCGGGACGCTCGGAACTCGCCCGCGCGGTGATCGGCGCGGACCCGGCGTTCAAGAAGGAAATCTATTTCCACGGGCAAAGAGTGGCCTTGAAGGACACCGCCGAAACGCTCGCCTGCGGCATCGGCCTGCTGCCGGAAAACCGCAAGACCGAGGGCCTGATCGTCGACTTCGCGATCCGCGACAACATCTCGATCAACAACCTCGGGAAATACCTGGGCGTCGGCCCGTTCATCGATCATAAGGCGGAATACGAGGGCACGCACGAAGCGATGCGGCACATCGGCGTCAAGGCGCCGGACCCGATGAGCGTCGTCGGCCAACTCTCCGGCGGCAACCAGCAAAAGGTGGTCATTGCCCGCTGGCTCAACCACCGCTGCAAGGTCTTGATCTTCGACGAACCGACGCGCGGCATCGACGTCGGCGCCAAGGCGGAAATCTACCTGCTGATGCGCCGGCTGACCGGGGAAGGGTATTCGATCCTCTTCATTTCATCGGAATTGCCGGAAATCGTCGGGCTGTGCGATCGCGTGGCGATCTTCAGGCAAGGGGCCATCGTCGCTACCCTCGAAGGCGATGAAATCAATTCCAGCGAGGTAATGCGCCATGCAACGACCGGCAACTGACGCCAACACCAACACCGACATCAACGCCAACGCCGCGACTCCCTCCGGCATGGCCGCCGCGCGGCCGGGCCTGCTGGCCCGGATAAAGCGCTCCCCGTGCCTCTTCCCGCTCGCCGGCCTGATCGCCGTGGGCCTGGTGATGATCGCCACGACGGAAAATTTTTTCTCCGTCGACAATTTCCTCAACATCGCCCGCCAGGTGTCGATCAACGCCATCATCGCCGTCGGCATGACCTGCGCGATCCTCTCCGGCGGCATCGACCTGTGCGTCGGCGCGGTCATGGCGCTCGCCGGAACACTGATGGCCGGCATGATGGTGGCCGGCCTGCCGCCCTACGCCGCGATCGCGCTCGGCCTCGGCGTCGGCCTGCTGTTCGGCCTGTTCAACGGCTTCTTCGTCGCCTACGCCGGCATGCCGCCGATCATCGTCACGCTGGCCACCATGGGCATCGCCCGCGGCCTGGCGCTGATCTACACCGGCGGCTACCCGATCGATGGCCTGCCCGAAATGTTCGCCTTCTTCGGCCGCGGCACGGTGTTCGGCGTGCAGACGCCGGTGGTGATCATGCTGCTGGTCTTCGTCCTCGCGTATCTGCTGCTCGACCATACGCCGGTCGGCCGCTACATCTACGCCATCGGCGGCAACGAGGAGGCCACCCGCCTCTCCGGCGTGCGCGTCGCCCGCTACAAGCTGCTGGTCTACGCGCTGAGCGGCTTTACCTGCGCGCTGGCCGGCCTGGTGCTGAGTTCGCGCCTGATGAGCGGCCAGCCGAACGCCGGCGTGGCCTTCGAAATGGACGCCATCGCCGCCGTGGTCATGGGCGGCACCTCGATTTCCGGCGGCCGCGGTTCGATCGTCGGCACGCTCATCGGCGCGCTGATGCTCGGCGTATTGAACAATGGCCTGAACATGATGGGCGTCTCGCCCTACGTGCAGAACATCATCAAGGGCCTGATCATCCTGTTCGCCATCTACATCAGCCGCGAACGCAAGAGACGCCGCTGATCCGGCGACCACCCATCACGATTACTACAGTCACCACAGGAGATTCGACATGCAAACCCCTACCGCCGACATGCTGGCGCTGATCAACCACGGCCCGCGGGACTATCGCCTCGAACGTGTCGCCCGTCCGCGGCCCAGGGCGCGCGAACTGCTGATCGCCGTCGGCGCCTGCGGCATCTGCGCCGGCGACGACAAGTGCTACGCCGGCGCCGCCATGTTCTGGGGCGGCGCCGAAGGCGTCGATCCCTGGGTCAAGACGCCGGTCGTCCCCGGCCACGAATTCTTCGGCACGGTCATCGAGGCCGGCGAAGGCGCGCTGGAGCATTTCGGCGTCGCGCTGGGCGAGCGCGTGGTCGCCGAACAGATCGTTCCTTGCGGCAAATGCCGTTTTTGCACGAGCGGCTCGTACTGGATGTGCGAAGTGCACAACATCTTCGGCTTCCAGAAGACGGTCGCCGAAGGCGCGATGGCCGAGTACATGCTTTTTCCGCCGACTTCGCGGGTGTACCGGATCCCGGACAGCCTGGGCTTCAAGGACGCGGCGATCATCGAGCCGCTCGCCTGCGCCATCCATACGGTCAATCGCGGCGACATCGGCCTCGACGACGTGGTGGTCATCGCCGGCGCGGGTCCGCTCGGGCTGTTCATGGCGCAGGTGGCCCGCCTCAAGACGCCGAGGAAGCTGATCGTCGTCGATCCGGTCGACGAACGCCTCGCCCTGGCCCGGAATTACGGCGCCGACCTGACGATCAATCCGGCGAAGGAAGACGCCGAAGCCATCGTCCGCTCGCTGACCGGGGGCTACGGCTGCGACGTGTATATCGAGGCCACCGGCAACCCGGTTGGCGTCACGCAGGGCCTGGGCATGATCCGCAAGCTGGGCCGCTTCGTCGAATTCAGCGTGTTCGGCAAGGAAACGACCGCCGACTGGTCGATCATCGGCGACCGTAAGGAACTCGACATCCGCGGCGCCCACCTCAGCCCGTATACGTATCCCGTCGCCATCGATCTGCTGCGGCGCGGCCTGGTCACCTCGGAAGGCATCGTCACGCACAGCTACAAGCTCTCCGACTGGAAGGCCGCCTTCGAGTGCGCGCACTCGGCCGAATCGATCAAGGTGCTGCTGACGCCCGACGGAGAATGATCCGGGAAAGCGCGTCGATTTTGCCGGCGCCGGAATCCGGCGCTTTCCGGAAGCGCCGGGATTGATGCAGAATGCGCAAAAAAATCAGGAATGGAGGAGCGGTCATGGCGCATTTTCTGGGGATCGATATCGGCGGCACGGTCATCAAGAGCGGCCTGTACGATGAACACGGCCGGGAAAAGGCCGTCGCCTCGCTGAACGACACGCCGGTCGCCGGCCCCGTCGGCTGGAGCGAACGCGACATGCGCGCGATGTGGAAAACGGTCTGCGCCACCGTCCGCAAAGTGCTCGCCGACGGCGGCGTCGCGCCCAACGCGGTCAAGGGCGTCAGCTTCTCCGCGCACGGCAAGGGGCTGTACGCCGTCGACAAGGACGGCGAGCCGGTGCGCAACGGCGTCATTTCCTCCGACAACCGCGCCCTGCCGACCGTCCGCGAATGGAAGTCGCGCGGCATCGGCGAGGCCGCCTACCCCTACGCCTTCCAACAGGTCTGGGCCGGGCACCCGGTTTCCATCCTGGCCTGGCTCAAGGAGCACGAGGCCGGCGCGTACCGGCGCATCCATCGCCTCCTGATGGCGCACGACTGGATACGCTACCGGCTGACTGGCGAATTCGCCGCCGAAATCACCAACATCTCCGGCAGCAACCTGTACAACGTCGATGCCGGCGTCTATGAGCCGGAGCTTTTCCGGCTCTTCGGCATCGAGGAAATGCAGGGCTGCGTCGCGCCGGTCATCGGCTCCGCGGAAAGCCGGGCCGGAATCTCGGCCAGGGCGGCGGCGGAAACCGGCTTGCTGGAAGGGACGCCGGTCTATGGCGGCTTTTTCGACGTCGTTTCCGCCGCCGTCTGCGCCGGTCTCGCGGACGAGCGCTTCATCAACGTGGTGATGGGCACGTGGACCATCGAAACCTGGATCGCCGACCGCATCCACGCCGCCGAATACCCCTACACCTGGGGCCGCTACTGCATTCCGGGCAAGTATTTCGTCCATGAAGGCAGCCCGACCTCGGCCGCCAATCTCGAATGGTTCGCGCGCACGCTCATGCCCGCCGCCGAACGTCCGTATCAACGCTGCGACGAGCTGGTCGCGTCGCTGCAAAAGGGCGAAACCGGCGTCCAGTTCCTGCCCTACCTCTTCTCCTCCAACCTCGGCGACAACCTGTCCGGCGGTTTTTACGGGCTGGCCAACGCGCACGGCCTGGCGCATCTCGCGCAGGCGGTCTACGAAGGCATCTGCTTCGCGCAGCACGCGCACCTCGAACGCATCCTCGCGCTCTCCGGCCGCGGCCACGACACGCGGCTGCGCCTGACCGGCGGCCCGGCGCGCTCGAAAGTCTGGATGCAGATGGTCGCCGACATCGCCGAGATTCCCGTCGAGGTGATGCACGTCAAGGAATCGGGCTGTCTCGGCGCGGCCATCGCCGCCGCCGTCGGCTCCGGCGTCCATGCCTCCTTCCTGGACGCGATGTCGGCGATGTGTCCCACCGGTTCGCGCCTGGAACCCGACGCCTCGGTCGCCGCCCGCTACCGCGAAAAATATGCCTATTTCCGCCAACTGGCCGCCCGGCTGGACACGCTGCCGCCGGCTACCTGAAGCTCACTTGTTGGGCGGCAGGGCCGGACCGGCGGGAAGCGACGGCAGGCCCTCGGGCTTGACCAGCGTCAGCGTGGTCACATAATTGACGCCGTCGTATTTGCCCGCGCCGGGGCGTTCGCCCGGTGTGCGGTCGATGTGGCTGGCTTCGACGACATATTGTCCCTGCCAGGGCAGGTCGAATCGCACCAGGCCCTGATCGTCGGTACGCGCTTCCTTGCCCCAACCGGACTGGACGAGGATATGGACCTCCGTCCTGGCAAGCGGCTGGCCCTTGAACGTGAGTTTGAACTCCCCGGCCTTGCCGGTCGGCGTGATGTCGAAGGCAAGCTTCGGTTCCTGCGCCGCGCTCCCGGATACGAAGCGCGCGGCAGGCCAGTACCAGCTTGAAACTTCCTGGCCTTCCCGCGTGAATTTG
>JAISQQ010000296.1 GCA_031274075.1 Accumulibacter sp. | reverse complement strand
GGTGTGGATGATTTCGGTCTCGCTGTCGATGTCGAGTTCCTCGGCAACCGCCTTGCGCGTCGATTCGAAGGGCTGGTGCGCCGCGAGCAGCAGGCCGCGCGAATTGGAGATCAGCGTATAGCCGGCGATGCCGGTTTCCTTCTGGTAGGCGCGGGAAAAGCCGCCGTCGATGACGATCAGCTTGCCGTTGGCCTTGATCGGACGTTCGCCCTTGGTGACCTTGACCGGCACGTGGCCGTTGATGATGCAGCCGGTATCGGGGTCGAGGCCGAATTCGGCGAGGATCTTGCGGGCGTTTTCCTCGGTATCGCGCAGGGTGTAGTACGGGTTGCGCTTTTCCGCGTGCGTAGACTTGTCGGCCAGGAAATAACGTTCGAAGGTGGTCATTTTTTCCTTGCCGAACAGCGGCGATTCCGGAGCGCACCACAGGAACCACATGGCGTCCATGCCGTACAGCTTGGTTTCCGGATTGTCCGAGGCGAAATACCCTTGGCGCGCCAGGCGGTCGACGCGGTCGAGGAAAGCCTTGCCGGCGAACGACTGGCCGTCGACGTTGAAGGAACGGAAGCCGCCGTCGTCGTTCAGCGCGATGCAGCCGTGATAGAGCAGGTTGCCGTCGTGGGCCAGGTAGATGCTGCCGTTGGAGAAGAGGAAGCGCACGTGCTGCTGCAGCTTCTTGCTGTTGACGAAGGAGAGCTTCAGTTTTCCCACCACCGCGCGCTCCTCGTCGGTGAGCACGTCGGGACGCGCCGGATCGATCGTCGGGAAGCGCGTGTCGAGCAGCGGATAGTCCGTGCCGCCGATGTTGACCACGCCGCGCTGGTAGTCGATCCGGTCGAGCAGCAGACGCTCGTCCATGCCGTAGTGCGGGCGGCGCTTGATGATCTGGCTTTCCAGCTTGAACTGGATGATCGCCATGGCCTTCTGCATCTGCGCCATCAGGCGGATTTCCTGATCGGTGAAATTGTCCCCGGCGGATACCTTGGGGACGAATTGCTTGCAAGGATCGTCCTTGTACGTTTCCAGGGCGAACGAGGCCAGCGGGATCAGGTTGATGCCGTAGCCGTTCTCCATCATCTCCAGGTTGCCGTAGCGCAGGCTGGCGCGGATCACGTTGGCCATGCACGCCTCGCTGCCGGCCGCCGCGCCCATCCACACGATGTCATGGTTGCCCCACTGGATGTCCACGTCGTGGTATTCCATCAACAGATCCATGATGATGTGCGCGCCGGGGCCGCGGTCGTAGATGTCGCCGATGACGTGCAGGCATTCGACCGCCAGGCGGCGGATCAGCTCGGCCAGCGCGGTGATGAACACCGTGGCGCTGCCGGTCGACACGATGGTGTCGATCTGGCTCTGGTAGGAAGCCACCTTGAGTTCGGCGTCCTCGCGGTCGTAGAGCAGCTCTTCGAGCGTCTCCGCCAGATGGCCGGGCAGGAAGCCGCGTACCGTCGACTGCCGGTATTTGGCCGTCAGCCGGCGGCAGAACCCGATCAGCCGGACCAGCTTCAGGCGGCACCACTCGTCCTTGTCCTCGACCGTGGACAGCATCTGCGGAATCTTCAGTTCAGGGTAGTAGATCAGCGTCGCGATGTTTCGCTGCTCGGACTTCGACAGGGTGTTGCCGAACATTTCCTCGATTTGCCGCCAGATGGCTCCCGCGCCGTTGCGGATCACGTGATTGAACGCCTCGTGTTCGCCATGCACGTCGGAAAGGAAATGCTCGGTGCCCTTGGGCAGGCGCAGCAGCGCCGAAAAATTGATGATCGCCGTCGACGCGGCCTGGATCGTCGGATATTTTTCCGACAGGAGCTGCAGGTATCTGAGTGATGGTCTTGCCATGACGGGCTATCCCTGAAAATTGTCCGCGCGGACAGGCGCTTGTTCCGGCAAGTATCCAACGCCTGGCCGGTGGGGGTCAATGGCGCGTGTTTTCCGCGATGCCTGCCGATAGCCGCCGGGCCGGGTTCCAGGGCCTTCGCGTGAATGAATCCCTTGTGGCGCGCGAGCACTCGCCCCTTGAAATCCGGAAAACAGGCGGCAGGTGGCAGGTGGCAAGGTTTACCGGCGCCAAGCGCCGCAAGTCATTGTTACCTGAAAAATGATCGGCTTTGGACTAAACTTGGCGTTTACGTCAGTCAAGGAGGGGTCATGGATATCGGGTCGATAATTGCGCCGACGATCACGGATTTTGACCTGCTGGAGGAATTCGCCGAATCGTTGCACGACGCCACGCCGGTCATCGAGCGGGATATGGCGCGCTTGAAGCAGGCGCCCGACGCCCGCCATATCGTCGCCGATCTCTTCCGCACGCTGCACAACATCAAGGGCGACGCGGCGGTATGCAAGATCGAACTGGCGATAGCCATCGCGCATCCGATAGAGACCGTGCTCGCCCGCTTGCGCGGCGGCGAAATCGCGTTCAACGACGTCCTGGCCGAAGCGATCCTGCTGGCCGTCGACCGGCTTGAACTCGCCGTGGAAAACCTGTGTGCCCATCGGTCGCTGGAAAATCTTCGCCTCCCGGCCCTCATCCAGGGGCTGGAAAGCCTGGCCGCGGCGTCCGGGAGCGAGGTCGAAACGGTGGCGGGGGATCTGATCGAGGCGGTGACGGATTTTCGTCCGGTCGCCGATTCGACGGCGGGTTTCGGGCGCGATCCGGCGGAAGAGGATTCGATCGAGCGTTCGCCGGCGCCGTCGATCGGCGAAACGCTCTTGTTTTTCCGCTCGCTCGCCGAACAGTTCGAAAGCCATTCGCCGCCGTTCAAGGGCCGCACCCAGCGGCTTCTCCGCCTGGCCGTCGAAACCAACCAGATCCGGGGGCAGGTGGTCGATCCGATACAACTGGAGGCGGCCGTCTACATGCACGATATCGGCATGATGTTCCTGCCCGAAAGCATCTGGCTCAAGGCCGGGCAGATCACTCCCGAGGAACGGGCGATGCTGCGCAAGCACCCCGGCTATACCGTCGGCCTGTTGTCGCGGATGCCGGGCTGGGAGGGCGCCGCCGAAATGGTGGCGCAGCATCACGAGATGCCCGACGGCGGAGGTTATCCCAAGGGACTCACGGCGGCGACGATCTGCGACGGCGCCAAGATACTGGCCATCGTCGACGCCTTCGAGTCGGTGATGCTCAAGCACGCCAGCCGCGGCAAGGGCCGCTCGCTGTTGCGCGCCATCGCCGAAATCAACGCCTGCGAAAACCAGTTCGCCCCGGAATGGATCGCGCCGTTCAACCAGGTCATCCACCGCAGCATCAACCCGTGAGCGCCGCGGCCGCCGGCGGGGAAGAAGCCGACTTCGAGCGGCGCTTCGGCGGCGTGCGGCGGCTCTACGGGGAGGCCGCGCTGCGGCGTTTCCAGGCGGCGCGCGTCGCCGTCGCCGGCATCGGCGGCGTCGGTTCCTGGGTTGCCGAGGCCTTGGCGCGTTCGGCGATCGGCAACATCACGCTGATCGATCTGGACATGGTCGCCGAGTCGAACGTCAACCGCCAGATTCACGCGCTCGACGGCGCGTTCGGCAAAGCCAAGACGGAAGCCATGGCGGAACGCGTCCGGCGCATCAACCCGGCCTGCCGGGTCGAAACGATCGAAGACTGGGTCACGCCGGAAAACGCCGCGGCCTTGATCGCCGGGGATTTCGACTACGTCGTCGACGCCATCGACCAGGTGCGCGCCAAGGCGGCGATCGTCGCCTGCCGCGTCCGCCAGGGCCGCCCGCTGGTCAGCACCGGCGGAGCGGGCGGGCAGATCGACCCGGCGCGGATCGGAATCGGCGATCTTTCGCGTACCGTGCAGGA
>JAISQQ010000266.1 GCA_031274075.1 Accumulibacter sp. | reverse complement strand
TCATCGGCCAGGCGTGTGAATTCGACTACTCCGGCGCGCAGGCGTGCAAGGCGCTGCGCGAGGAGGGTTTCCGGGTGGTGCTGGTGAATTCCAATCCGGCGACGATCATGACCGACCCGGAGATGGCCGACGTGACCTACATCGAGCCGATCACCTGGCCGGTGATCGAGAAAATCATCGAGAAGGAGCGGCCCGACGCGCTGCTGCCGACGATGGGCGGACAGACGGCCTTGAACTGCGCGCTCGACCTGGCGCGCCACGGCGTGCTGGAAAAGTTCGGCGTCGAGCTGATCGGCGCGTCCAGGGAGGCCATCGACAAGGCCGAGGACCGCGAGAAGTTCAAGGCGGCGATGACCCGCATCGGCCTGGGGTCGGCGCGTTCCGGCATCGCGCACGGCATGGAGGAAGCCTTGCAGGTGCAGGGCGGCATCGGTTTTCCGGTGATCATCCGGCCAAGCTTCACCCTGGGCGGCACCGGCGGCGGCGTGGCCTACAACAGCGAGGAATTCCAGGACATCTGCAAGCGCGGCCTCGAGGCCAGCCCGACCAGTGAACTGTTGATCGAAGAATCGCTGCTCGGCTGGAAAGAGTTCGAGATGGAGGTGGTGCGCGACAAGAAGGACAACTGCATCATCGTCTGCTCGATCGAGAACCTCGACCCGATGGGCGTGCACACCGGCGACTCGATCACCGTCGCCCCGGCGCAGACGCTGACCGACAAGGAATACCAGATCATGCGCGACGCCTCGAACGCCGTGCTGCGCGAGATCGGCGTCGATACCGGCGGATCGAACGTGCAGTACGCCATCCATCCGGATGACGGGCGCATGATCGTCATCGAGATGAACCCGCGCGTCTCGCGTTCCTCGGCGCTCGCCTCCAAGGCCACCGGCTTCCCGATCGCCAAGGTGGCGGCCAAGCTGGCCGTCGGCTACACGCTCGACGAGCTGGCCAACGAGATCACCGGCGGCAAGACTCCGGCCTCGTTCGAGCCGTCGATCGATTACGTGGTGACCAAGGTGCCGCGCTTCGCCTTCGAGAAATTCCCCACCGCCAATTCGCGCCTGACTACGCAGATGAAGTCGGTCGGTGAAGTGATGGCCATCGGCCGCACCTTCCAGGAATCGTTCCAGAAAGCCCTGCGCGGCCTGGAAGTCGGCGTCGACGGCATGAACCAGCGCACCACCGATCGCGAGGAACTGGAGAAGGAGCTTGGCGAACCCGGCCCGGAACGCATCTGGTACGTCGGCGACGCCTTCGAGAACGGTTTCACGCTCGGCGAGGTGCATGCCTTGACGCGCATCGATCCGTGGTTCCTGGCGCAGATCGAGGACATCGTCAGGATCGAGATGCGGCTCGACGACATGAAGCTGAACGACCTCAACGCGCCGACCCTGCGCGAGCTGAAGCGCAAGGGTTTTTCCGACCGGCGGTTGGCGAAGCTCTTGCGCACCACGGAAGCGGAAGTGCGCGCCCGCCGCCATCTGCTGGGCATCCGTCCCGTTTACAAGCGCGTCGATACCTGCGCCGCCGAGTTCGCCACCGGCACCGCCTACATGTATTCGACCTACGAGGAAGAATGCGAGGCCAAGCCGGGCGGTAGGAAGAAGATCATGGTGCTCGGCGGCGGTCCGAACCGCATCGGCCAGGGCATCGAGTTCGACTACTGCTGCGTGCACGCCGCGCTGGCGATGCGCGAGGACGGTTATGAAACGATCATGGTCAACTGCAATCCGGAGACCGTGTCGACCGACTATGACACCTCCGACCGCCTGTATTTCGAGCCGCTGACGCTCGAAGACGTGCTGGAGATCGTCGCCGTCGAAAAACCCGAGGGCGTGATCGTGCAGTTCGGCGGCCAGACGCCGCTGAAGCTGGCGCGCGACCTGGAGGCCAACGGCGTGCCGATCATCGGCACCAGTCCGGACATGATCGACGCCGCCGAGGACCGCGAACGCTTCCAGCGGCTGCTCAACGAGCTGGGCTTGAAGCAGCCGTCCAACCGCACCGCGCGCACCGAGGAAGAAGCCCTGCGCCTGGCCGGGGAGATCGGCTATCCGCTGGTCGTCCGGCCTTCCTACGTGCTCGGCGGGCGGGCCATGGAAATCGTGCACGAAGCGCGCGATCTCGAGCGCTACATGCGCGAGGCGGTGAAAGTCTCGAACGATTCGCCGGTGCTGCTCGACCGCTTCCTGAACAACGCCTGCGAGGTCGACGTCGACGCCCTGTCCGACGGCCAGGAAGTGATCATCGGCGGGGTCATGGAGCACATCGAACAGGCGGGCGTGCATTCGGGCGATTCGGCCTGCTCGCTGCCGCCCTACTCGCTGTCGCGCGAAATCCAGGACGAGCTGCGCCGGCAGACCCGGCTGATGGCCAGGGGGCTCAACGTCGTCGGCCTGATGAACGTACAGTTCGCCATCCAGAACGACGTGGTTTACGTGCTCGAAGTCAATCCCCGCGCCTCGCGCACCGTGCCCTTCGTCTCCAAGGCCACCGGGCTGCCGCTGGCCAAGATCGCGGCGCGCTGCATGGCCGGGCGCTCGCTGGCCAGCCAGGACGTGACCCGGGAAGTCATTCCGCCGTATTTCTCGGTCAAGGAAGCGGTTTTCCCGTTCAACAAATTCCCCGGCATCGACACCATCCTCGGCCCCGAGATGAAGTCGACCGGCGAAGTGATGGGCGTCGGCGCGAGTTTCGAGGAAGCCTTCGTGAAGAGCCAGATGGCTACCGGCATCCGGCTGCCGGCCCGGGGAAAGGTATTTCTCAGCATCAAGGATTCCGACAAGGACAAGGTGGCGGCGATCGCGCGTGACCTGCACGACGCCGGTTTTTCTCTCCTGGCGACGCGCGGCACGGCGGCGACCCTCGCCGCGGCGGGGATTCCCGTGGGCGTGGTCAACAAAGTCACCGAAGGCCGGCCGCACGTCGTGGATATGATCAAGAACAATGAAATCGCGCTGATCATCAACACCGTCGATGAAAAGCGCAAGGCCATTAACGATTCGCGCTCGATCCGCACCTCGGCGCTGGCCGCGCGGGTGACCATCTACACCACCATGTGGGGCGCCGAGGCCGCGGCGGTAGGCATCAAGAAGCGCGGCGAACTGGTGGTCTACCCCTTGCAGGCATTGCACGCGCGGATCGGAGGGTAGTAATTCTCGCCAGCTTCCTGTGGGTTTTGTGTGGCGGAGTGGCCGTATCGATGATGCTCGGTAACTTCATCGTATCGCCAACGGACGATGGGCCGGGTTTTGCCTCAGTCGCCTGGACCAGCGAAGCGCCGTCCGGCGATCCTTGCAGGAGATATTTGCCATGGAAGTTCTGTCATCGGACAAGGAAACGCGCAGCGTAAGATTTGGCTGTCTTCTCCTGACAAGCGTGTTCGCTTTTATTCTGATCGTGACGGTGCTCCCGAATCTTGGAAGCGCCGACACCACTGATACCCCTTGGGTGATAGTTTGCGGGATACTCTTTGCGTATCTGATTTATTCCCACGCCAGAACATACATGAGGCTGGTTGACGCCGTCTTCGATTGTGGCGATTTCCTGCGAATCAGGAAAGGTGA
>JAISQQ010000134.1 GCA_031274075.1 Accumulibacter sp. | reverse complement strand
GGCTGACCTTTTCTCCCCGAGCCTATCGCCAGAGCCATCCTACGGATGGGAAGCTCGCGGATGATCGCTCAAAAATCTGAAGAGTTTCCCAAGAAGCGCGCATTGCGTCAAGCGGCGGGAGGCAGGTATCGGGGATCGGGGGGCAGGGATCAGGGATCAGGGATCAGTCCAGTTACCGGGCGCTTCGCGCCCGCAAGAATTACGGACCCCCGTCCCCCGACCCCTCCCCGTCATTCCGGCGAAGGCCGGAATCCAGTCGTTCTCTCCGGCGGCATCGCCGCCGCTCATCGTCTTCAACGGCCTTTGCATCGTGCGGCGCGTTGCGCCGTGAAAAGGACCGTTGGTAAGGCGCCGCGCTTTCCCGTCCTACGGTTTTGCGACGGTTTTGCGCCCACGCGCAAACGGGCCAAGACCGGCGTCCCGGTAACTCATCGTCCCCCGTTCGCCGGTTCGGCGCGTGAACCTGGGAGCGCGGGGCTTCTGCCCCGCAATGACCGGGGAAGTGGCGCCACCGCCGTTGCGGGGCGGAAGCCCCTCGCTCCCAGCCAACCCGCGCTCCCGGCGTGTCGTATTGCCCGGCGCTTGGTAACCGGACTGATCCCTGATACCTGACATTTGATCCCTGATCCCCGATCCCTGGCATCCGGGTCGCGGGTCATTTGGTCATTTGGAAACGGGATAACACTTGGATAGAATGGGGCGTTTTCGCAGGGCGGCGAGCATCATCGATTCATCCGTGGGGTTCGTTCCGCGTTGAAACGGCGTCAAGGCGTTTCAAAGGCAGGACGGCCCGCTTCGTTGTTATCGCTTTGGGAGTAAAACTCATGGTTTCTCAGGCTTCACTGGCGAACGCCATCCGCGTTCTGGTCATGGATGGCGTGCAGGCGGCCAACTCGGGACATCCGGGGGCGCCGATGGGCATGGCGGAAATCGCCGTGGCGCTATGGCGGCGTCATCTGAAACACAACCCGGCCGACCCGAAATGGGCCGACCGCGACCGTTTCGTGCTGTCCAACGGGCACGGTTCGATGCTCCTTTATTCCCTGCTCAACCTGAGCGGCTACGATCTGCCGCTCGACGAGCTGAAGCGCTTCCGCCAGTTGCACAGCAAGACGCCCGGCCATCCCGAATACGGGCACACCGCCGGCGTCGAAACCACCACCGGGCCGCTCGGCCAGGGCCTCGGCAACGCCGTCGGCATGGCGCTGGCGGAAAAACTGCTGGCTTCCGAGTTCAACCGCGACGGCCACCGGATCGTCGACCATTACACCTACGTCTTCCTTGGCGACGGCTGCATGATGGAAGGCGTCTCGCACGAAGTCTGCTCGCTCGCCGGAACCTGGAAGCTCGCCAAGCTGATTGCCCTGTACGACGACAACGGCATTTCCATCGACGGGCATGTCGACGGCTGGTTTACCGACGATACGGCGAAGCGTTTCGAGGCCTACGGCTGGAACGTCGTCCGCGGCGTCGACGGCCACGACGTCGACGCCGTCGACCGGGCGATCGCCAGCGCCAAGGCGCAGAGTGCCGGGCCGACGCTGATCTGCTGCAAGACAGTGATCGGCAAAGGCTCGCCGCACAAGGCCGGCACGCACGACGTGCATGGCGCGCCGCTGGGCAAGGACGAAGTCGCCGCCACGCGCGCCGCGCTCGGCGTCGCCGAGGGCGCGTTCGAAGTGCCGCCGGAAGTGCGCGCCGCCTGGGACGCCCGTGTTTCGGGCGCCGAGCGCCAGGCGGAGTGGGACCGGCGCTTCGCTGCCTATCGCGCGGCGTGTCCGGAACTCGCCGACGAATTCGAGCGCCGCATGAACCGGCGCCTGCGCGCGGACTACGCCGCCCGCTCGGCGGAAGCGCTACAGGCCGTCGCCGCCAAGGGCGAGACCCTGGCCACGCGCAAATCGTCGCAAAACGCCATCCAGGCGCTGGCCCCGCTGACGCCCGAACTGCTCGGCGGCTCGGCCGACCTGGCGCCGTCCAACCTGACCCAGTGGAAGGGCTGCCGCGAAATCCGCCCGGCGGACATCGACCAGGGCGGCAACTACATCCATTACGGCGTGCGCGAGTTCGGCATGGCCGCGATCATGAACGGCGCGCTCCTGCACGGCGGCTTCCGGCCCTTTGGCGGCACCTTCCTGATGTTCTCCGAATACGCGCGCAACGCCATCCGCATGGCCGCGCTGATGCGCATCAACCCGATCTACGTGTTCACGCACGACTCCGTCGGCGTCGGCGAGGACGGTCCGACGCATCAGCCGGTCGAGCAGACCGCCACGCTGCGCATGGTGCCCAACCTCGACGTATGGCGTCCATGCGACAGCGTCGAAACCTTCGTCGCCTGGCAGCTCGCGCTCGAACACCGGGAAACGCCGACCGCGCTGATTCTCACCCGCCAGAACCTCGCGCACCAGGCGCGCGACGCCAAAGAGATCGCCGCCATCCGCCAGGGCGGCTACGTGCTGAAGGACTGCGCCGGCGCGGCCAAGGCGGTGATCATCGCCAGCGGCTCGGAAGTCGCGCTGGCCGTCGCCGCCCAGCAAGCGCTGGCCGAAAAGGGCATCCCGGCGCGCGTCGTGTCGATGCCTTCGCCCTTCCTGTTCGAACGGCAGGACGCCGCCTACCGCGACGCCGTGCTGCCGCGCGGCGTCCCGCGCGTCGCCGTCGAAGCGGGCGTGACCGGCTACTGGCGCCAGTACGTCGGCCTGGAAGGCGCCGTGGTCGGCATCGACCGCTTCGGCGAATCCGGCCCCGCAGCCCAAGTCTTCGAATTTCTCGGCGTTACCGCGGCCAGGGTGGTCGAGGCCGTCGAAGGCGTGATCGCCGGTTCCAGATGACGGCGGACGGAGGACGGCAAGCGTAGCCCGCAAGCCTGGAGTGAGCGAAGCGAACCCCAGGCTTGCGATGGAGATCATCCCGAAATCGAGTCGTCTTCCGCAATCACCCGGCAAGGCACTCCCGTGCCGCCCATATTGAAAACCGCCGTGTAGATCGTGAATGGGGCAAGCGTCGGAAGTTTTTCTGTATTATTCATGTTTTCAATGACATAGCTTCCCGCCTGCTCACAACGTTTATCCGCCTTGGGATGAATCAGCCGGCATTTCGCCGCAGAGACGGGTATGAGCTTTGCCCAATTGGCGTCGCCTACATAGGCTTTGGAAGTCCAGGGAACTGCCGACGCAGGGTTCCAGTGTGCAGGAGACGGCTTGGGCGCTGGGGTTCGGTAGGGCGGGAAAGCGAAGCGCCTCCCGCCGGTCCCTTTCCCGGCGCAACGCGCCGCACGATTCACAGGCCGTCGAAGACGATAGGCGGCGGCTGCGCCGCCGGAGATAACGACCGGCGGGAGGCGCTTCGCTTTCCCGCCCTACGGTTTTGCGACGATTTTGCGCCCGCGCTCCCAGCAAGCCTACGTTCCCGGCGTGTCGTATTGCCCGGCGCCGAGTAGCCGGACTGACACCTGATCCCTGACCCGTAGGGCGGGAAAGCGCAGCGCCTCCCGCCGATCCTTTTCACGGCGCAACGCGCCGCACGATTCAAAGGCCGTCGAATACGATAAGCGGCGGCGATGCCGCCGGAGAGAACGACCGGCGGGAGGCGCTGTGCTTTCCCGCCCTACGGTGTGCACCAACGGTTTTGCGCCAACACCCAGGCGGGCCAGGGGCCCGCGCCCCAGGAAAATCACCACGATGCCAACGACGCCACGTAGTACGATGGCCCTAC
>JAISQQ010000118.1 GCA_031274075.1 Accumulibacter sp. | reverse complement strand
CCGGCGACGGCGATCTGGTAAGCCAACTGCACGTATTCCGGGTCGAGGCGCTTCGCCAGATCGAGCAGGCGCGCGCGCTCGGGCAGATCGTCGGCCACCGCCTGCGGCGCGAATTGCGCCACATGCAGGCGCGTCATCAGGCTGGCGAATTCCTGCAAGGCGGCGGAAAACGACAGGCTGCGCGCGGCCATGCTCTCGGCGACGCGCAGCATGCCGGCGACGTCGCCGGCCAGCAGGGCGTCGAGGATGGAAAACAGATAATCGAGGTCGACCGTCCCGAGCATGTCGCGCACCCGCGCTTCCTCGACCTTGCCCGCGCCGTGCGCGATCGCCTGGTCGAGCAGCGACAGCGCGTCGCGCATGCTGCCCGCCGCCGAACGCGCGAGCAGCCTGAGCGCCGCCGGCTCGGCGCTGATCGATTCGGCTTCGAGAATATCTTTCAAGTGCGTGGCGATCAGCGGCGGCGTCATCTGCTTGAGATTGAATTGCAGGCAGCGCGAGAGCACGGTCACCGGGATTTTTTGCGGATCGGTCGTCGCCAGGATGAACTTGACGTGGTCCGGCGGCTCTTCCAGCGTTTTCAGCATGGCGTTGAAGGCATGCCCGGAAAGCATGTGCACTTCGTCGATCACGTAGACCTTGTAGCGTCCCCTGGTCGGCGCGTACACCGCGTTTTCCAGCAATTGCCGCATTTCCTCGGCCTTGGTGTTGGTCGCCGCGTCGACCTCGATCAGGTCGACGAAACGGCCGGCGTCGATCTCCGTACAGGCCGAACAGATCCCGCACGGCTTCGCCGTGACGCCCGCCTCGCAGTTGAACGATTTGGCCAGGATGCGCGCCAGCGTCGTCTTGCCGACGCCGCGCGTGCCGGTGAACAGGTAGGCGTGGTGCAGCCTGCCGCTGTTCAAGGCGTGCGTCAGCGCCTCGACCACGTGCTCCTGCCCGCGCAGGGCGTCAAAACTGCGCGGACGCCATTTGCGCGCCAATACCTGATACGTCATATTCCGCTCCCGCTCCCGCGCCGCCGAGGACGCCGGCATCCCTTACAGCAGCCCTTCGAGGCGGAGGCGCGTAACGCCTCCGGTGATCACCGGCAGTTTCTCGATGCCGACGATGGCCTCGTCGACGTTCTTCTCGCGCGTCTGGTGCGTCAGCATGATGATGTCCGCCTGTTCCTCGCCTTCGTCCGGCTCGCGCTGGATCATGGCCTCGATCGAAATCTTGTGGTCGGCGAGAATGCGCGTGATGTCGGCCAGGACGCCCGGCCGGTCCTCGACCCGCATGCGCAGATAATAGCTGGAGACGATTTCCGCGATCGGCAGGATCGGCAGATCGACGATGGCCTCCGGCTGGAAGGCGAGGTGCGGAACGCGATGCTCCGGATCGGCGGTGAGCATGCGCGCCACGTCGACCAGGTCGGCGATCACCGCCGACGCCGTCGGCTCGGCGCCGGCGCCCTTGCCGTAATAGAGCGTCGCCCCGACCGCGTCGCCCTTGACCAGCACCGCGTTCATCGCGCCTTCGACGTTGGCGATCAGCCTCTTGGCCGGAATCAGCGTCGGATGCACGCGCAGCTCGACGCCTTCCGGCATGCGCCGGGTGATGCCCAAGAGCTTGATGCGGTAGCCGAGCTGCTCGGCGTACTTGATGTCGGACGAATCGAGCCGGCTGATTCCTTCGACGTAGGCGTCGCCGAACTTCATCGAGTTGCCGAAGGCGATCGCGCTCATGATCGACAGCTTGTGCGCCGCGTCGATGCCTTCGACGTCGAAGGTCGGATCGGCCTCGGCGTAGCCCAGGCGCTGCGCCTCGGCGAGCACGGCGTCGAACGGCAGTCCCTTGCCGCGCATCTCGGAGAGGATGAAATTCGTCGTCCCGTTGATGATCCCCGCGATCCATTCGATGCGATTGGCCGTCAGCCCCTCGCGCAAGGCCTTGATGATCGGAATGCCGCCGGCCACCGCCGCCTCGAAGGCCACCGTCACGCCGCGCCGCTGCGCTGCGGCGAATATGCCGTTGCCGTGGTTGGCCAGGAGCGCCTTGTTGGCCGTCACCACGTGCTTGCCGTTGTCGATGGCCTTGAGCACCAGTTCCCTGGCGACGCCGCATCCCCCGATCAACTCGACGACGATGTCGACTTCCGGATCGCCGGCCACGGCGAAGGCGTCATCGGTCAGCCGGCAGCGCCCGCCGGTCACTTTTTTCGCCAGTTCGAGATTGGTGTCGGCGACCACCGCGATCCGGATCGGCCGGCCCGCCCGCCGGGCGATTTCATCGGCATTGCGTTCCAGCACCGTGAACGTGCCGCCGCCGACGGTGCCGATGCCGAGAAGTCCCACATTGATCGGTTTCATTTCAACCTCTTCTTGAAGCAGAACGAGGAAATGGCCATGCCCTCGCGGAAATAGAAACGATGCGCGTCCTGGCGCTGGACTCCGGAATCGAGCGCCAGGACGCCGCATCCCAGGCTCCTGGCCCGGGCTTCGAGCCAGGCGAGCAGCAGGCGGCCGGCGCCGCGCGAGCGGCTGGCCGCGTCGCTGACCAGATCGTCGACATAGAGCCGGCGGCCTTCATGGGTGTTTTCGACGACGCGCCACAGCGCCACGGAAACGACCGCGCCGTCCTCGACCGCCAGCGCCATGCGCGCGCCCGCGGCGAAGATTTCGCGCAGGCGCGCCGCGTAGCCCGAGTCCGCCGGCAATTGCGGACGCAACTGCCGGTGCACGCGCTCCGCCTTCTCCAGCCACCTGGCTTCGGCGACGCCTCCCCGGTCGTCGGTCACAGCGACGATTTCCATCTCAAGTCCCATGCCGCTTGCGGTAATTCCCCAGGAAGCGGGCGATGCGCCCGGTCGCCTCCCGGATCTGATCCTCGTGCGGCAGGAAGACCAGCCGGAAATGATCCGGATGCGGCCAGTTGAAGCCGGTTCCCTGGACCAGCAGGACCCGCTCCTCGCGCAAGAGTTCGGCGATGAACGCCTGGTCGTCGGCAATCGGATAAATCGCCGCGTCGAGCCGGGGGAACATGTACAGCGTGGCCTTCGGCTTGACGCAGCTCACTCCGGGGATCGCCGTGATCAACTCATAGGCCAGGTCGCGCTGGCGGCGCAGGCGGCCCTCGGGCGCCACCAGGTCGCCGATGCTCTGGTAGCCGCCCAGCGCGGTCTGGATGCCGTACTGGCCAGGCACGTTCGAGCACAGGCGCATGGACGCCAGCATATCCAGCCCCTCGATGTAGTCGCGCGCGTCGTGGCGATCCCCCGAAACCACCATCCAGCCGGCGCGGTAGCCGCAGGAGCGGTAATTCTTCGACAGGCCGTTGAAGCTGATGGTCAGCACGTCGTCCGACAGCGACGCGATGGGCGTATGGCGCTCGCCGTCGTAAAGCACCTTGTCATACACTTCGTCGGCGTAGAGGATCAGCCCGTGCTCGCGGGCGATGGCGACGATCTCCAGCAGCACGCCCGGCGGATAAAGCGCCCCGGTCGGGTTGTTCGGGTTGATGACCACGATCGCCTTGGTGTGCGGCGTGATCTTGCGGCGGATGTCGTCCATGTCCGGCAGCCAGCCCTGGCCCTCGTCGCACAGATAATGCCTCGGCGTGCCGCCAGACAGGCTGACCGCCGCCGTCCACAGCGGATAATCGGGCGCCGGAAGCAGCACTTCGTCGCCGGTGTTGAGCAGCGCGTTCATGGACATGACGATCAGTTCCGACACGCCGTTGCCGATGTAGATGTCTTCGAGCGTCACACCCTTGATCTTCTTCAACTGCGTATCGTGCATCACCGCCTTGCGGGCCGAGAAAATCCCCTTCGAATCCGAATAACCGGCCGCGTTCGGCAAATTGCGGATCATGTCGAGCTGAATCTCCTCCGGAGCGTCGAAGCCGAAAACCGCCAGGTTTCCGATATTCAGCTTGATGATCTTCAGCCCCTCCTCCTCCATCCGCTTGGCCTGTTCCAGCACCGGCCCGCGAATGTCATAGCAGACATTGGCGAGTTTGTTCGATTTGAGAACGGGTTTCATGGCAAATTCCTCTTCGTATTCGGAAATCGCGTCGTCTACGCGAATATCAGAGCACCCCGATTTGCCGGCGCGCGGCTCGCAAAGCTCGTCCGGCAAAGGATGCGATTCTACGTTAACGCGCCAGGCATCGCAATTTCATGATCAGGTGAC
>JAISQQ010000474.1 GCA_031274075.1 Accumulibacter sp. | reverse complement strand
ACGTTGCTGACGACGATGCCCAGGTCGGCGGCGGCGCGCAGATCGATGGTGTCGACGCCGACGCCATAACGGGCGATCACCTTGCAGCGCGGCAATTTCTCCAGCACGCGCCGGGTCATTGGAGCGTACTGGATGAGCAGACCCTCGCCGTCCGCGCATTCGGCGATGATTTCATCCTCCGCCAGGCACGCATGCCAGGGAAGCTCGGGACAGATGTCCCGCAGCACTTTTTTCTCGATTTCTATCGACTGATGATCGCAATCCACGACAATGACTACACGCGGCGTCCCCTGCATTTCGATTTCTCCTCACGACGAGCCTGAAACAAGAAGCGGAATGATGTTCCCGCATCCAAATCCGGCGAATCCGGCGAATCCCGCGGAACATCGTTTTACCATCAAGCGAACATTTTACCAATCCGCCAGTCGATGACAGCTTAAATCGGCAAGAAATTAGCGGCAAGCGTTCGCGCCGGTCGCTCCGAACCGCCCCTGAGAACCTGTTCGCGATCTTCTCTGGGAGCGCGGCAGGGCCATCGCACTATGTGGCGTCGTTGGCATCGTGGTGATTTTCCTGGGACGCGGGTCTCCGGCCCGTTGGCGCGAAACCGTTGGCGCACTCGTAGGGCGGGAAAGCGCAGCACCTCCCGCCGGTCGTTCTCTCCGGCGGCGCAGCCGCCGCTTCTATTATTCGACGGCCCTTGAATCGTGCGGCGCGTTGCGCCGTGAAAAGGATCGGCGGGAGGCGCTGCGCTTTCCCGCCCTACGGGTCAGGGATCAGTAATTCTTGCGGGCGCGAAGTGCCCGGTAAGCGCCACCGTTTCCGTGCACACAGGTCAAAAGCGGGGGCTGGTGCCCCGCGCTCCCAGAGAAGATCGCAAACAGCTTCTAAGCTTCGATGAGCACCCCGGCTTGTTCCTCCCCAGCCTCCAGCCGCGCCAGGCGGCCTGGCTCCGGACGATCTTCCAGCAGGCGGTCGACGCCGCTGATCAGCGCGCGGATCGACGCGGTGACGATGTTGACGTCCATCCCGACGCCGTAGCATTCCCGGTCGCCGTCCGCCAGCATGACTTCCATGAACGCGCAGGCCCTGGCGTCCTCGCCCTTGCCCATCGCCTTTTCCTCGTAGCTGCGAACCTGCACGGCGATGCCGAGCGTGTTCAGCGCATGCACGGCGGCGTCGATCGGGCCGTTGCCCTTGCCGGTGAGAAGGTGCGTCTGGCCATTCTTCTGGATGCTCAGGCGGAGGCCCTGCGCGCGGCCGTCCTCGAACAGGTGGTGTTCAAGGTAGCGAATCGGCGTTTCGCTTTCGAGATAGGTCCTGGAGAACAGCGCCCAGACATCGGCCGCGTCCATTTCGCCGCCATGCGCGTCGGTATGGCGCTGCACCTCGCCGGAAAACTCGACCTGCAGGCGGCGCGGCATGGCGACGCCGTATTCGGTCTCCAGCAGGTAGGCGACGCCGCCCTTGCCGGACTGGCTGTTGATGCGGATCACCGATTCGTAGCTCCGCCCGAGGTCGGCGGGGTCGATCGGCAGGTAGGGCAGATTCCATAATTCTCCCGGACGCTGCCGCGCGAAGCCTTTCTTGATCGCGTCCTGGTGCGAACCGGAGAAGGCGGTGAACACCAGGTCGCCGACGTAGGGCTGGCGCGGATGGATCGGCAACTGGGTGCAATGCTCGACGTCGCGCGCGACGGCGTTGATGTCCGAAAAATCGAGGCCCGGCCAGATGCCCTGCGTGTAGAGATTGAGCGCCAGCGTGACCAGGTCGACGTTGCCCGTGCGCTCGCCGTTGCCGAACAGGCAACCCTCGACGCGGTCGGCGCCGGCCATCAGGCCGAGTTCGGCGGCGGCCACCGCCGTGCCGCGGTCGTTGTGCGGATGCAGGCTGATGAGGCAACTGTCGCGCCGGGTGAGATGCCGGTGCATCCATTCGATCTGGTCGGCATAGACGTTCGGCGTCGCCATTTCCACGGTCGTCGGCAGGTTGAGGATGATCTTCCGCTCGGGCGTGGCGCCCCAGGCCTCGGTCGCGGCGTCGCACACTTCCAGCGCGAAATCGAGTTCGGTGGCGGTGAAGGTCTCGGGGCTGTATTCGAGCGCCCATTCGGTTTCCGGGTATTCCGCGCACAACTGCCGCACCAGCCCGACGGCCGAGACGGCCATGTCCACGACTTCGGACTTGTCCATGCCGAAGACGATTTCGCGGAAGGGGCGCGAGGTGGCGTTGTAGATATGCACGATCGCCCGGCGGGCGCCTTCGAGCGCCTCGAAGGTGCGGCGGATCAGCGGCTCGCGCGCCGGCGCCAGCACTTCGATGGTGACGTCGTCGGGGATGTGCCCCTGCTCGATCAGCTTCCGCACGAAATCGAAATCGGTCTGCGACGCCGACGGGAAGGCCACTTCGATTTCCTTCACGCCGATGGCGCACAGGCGCTTGAACATGCGCATCTTGCGTTCGCCGTCCATCGGCTCGAACAGCGCCTGGTTGCCGTCGCGCAGGTCGGTGCTCATCCACACCGGCGCGCGGGTGATGGCGCGCCCCGGCCATTGCCGGTCGTCGAGTTGGACCGGGGGAAAAGCGGTATATTTTGTCGCGGGATTTTTCAGCATCATGATTTTTCCTGGTGCGCCGATGGGCGTGTGGCGATGGAGGAATCATAGACGGAAAGGCGCGGCAGATGATTGCGTTGTTCTATTAAAAACCAATGGATTTTGGAATATAATCAAAACTATGGATAAAAAATAGCAATAAACGATGTTTTCAAAGAAAACGGGAGCAATTTAATGGAACTGGATCGCTACGACCGGCAGATTCTTCGGGTTCTCCAGGAGGAAGGACGCATCAGCAATCAGGACCTGTCCGACCGCATCGGGCTGTCGCCTTCGCCCTGCCTGCGCCGCGTGCGCGCGCTGGAGGAGAGCGGCCTGGTGAAAGCGTATCGCGCCCTGCTCGACGCCAAGGCGCTGGGCTATTCGCTGATGGCGCTGATCTACATTTCGATGGACATGCACACGCCGGAACGCTTCGACAACTTCGAGCGGCACATCCGCGGCATCCCCGAAGTGCTCGAATGCCTGATGATCACCGGGCAGGACGCCGACTATCAGATCAAGGCCGTGGTCAAGGACATGGACGCGTTCCAGGAACTCCTGCTCAACCGCGTCACGCGCATCCAGGGCGTCACCGGCGTGCAATCGAGCTTCGTCCTGCGCCGGGTGGTTGACACCACCGTCCTGCCGGTCTGATTCCGGAGCGCCTCATGGACATCGAAAAAACGGGCGCCGTGGTCATCGGCGCGGGCGTCGTCGGACTCGCCTGCGCGCGCGAACTCGCCGGCCGCGGCGTCGAAACGATCGTCGTCGAACGTCATCAAAGCTTCGGCCAGGAAACCAGTTCGCGCAACAGCGAGGTCATCCACGCCGGCCTGTACTACCCGCCCGGCACGCTGAAGGCCCGCCTCTGCGTCGAAGGCCGGCGGCAACTCCAGGCGTACTGCGCCGCGCGCGGCATCGCGCACCGGCTTTGCGGCAAGCTCGTCGCCGCCGTTACCGAAACGCAGCGCGCCTACCTGCACGCCTTGCAGCGACAAGCCCTGGCCAACGGCGTCGACGACACGCGCGTGCTCGACGAGGACGAAGCGAGGCGCATGGAACCCGCGCTGCGCTGCGCCGCCGCGCTGTACTCGCCGTCGACCGGCATCGTCGACGCGCACGCGCTGATGCTTTCCCTGCTCGCCGAAGCCGAGGCCCGCGGCGCGCTGTTTTCGCCGAACACCACGGTGCGCTCGATCGAAGCCGCCGGAGGCGTTGAGCACGCGCTCCGCCTGAGCGTCGACAGCGGCGGCGAAACGATGCTTCTCGACGCCGGCCGCGTGGTCAACGCCGCCGGCCTGGGGGCCGTCGCGCTGGCGCGGACGATTCCCGCCTATCCCCCCGGACTCCTGCCGTCCGCCTGGCTCGCCAAGGGCAATTACTACGCGCTCGCCGGGCGGACGCCGTTCTCGCGGCTCATCTACCCGGTTCCCGAACCCGGCGGCCTGGGCGTCCACCTGACGCTCGACCTCGGCGGCCAGGCGCGCTTCGGCCCGGACGTCGAATGGGTCGAGCGCGTCGATTACAGCGTCGATCCGCGCCGCGCCGAACGCTTCTACGCCGAGATCCGGAAATACTGGCCCGGCCTGCCCGACGCGTCGCTGCAACCCGCCTACAGCGGCATCCGCCCGAAGATCAGCGGCCCCGGCGAGGCGGACGCCGATTTCATGATCCAGGGACCGGAAGCGCACGGCCTCGGCGGCCTGGTCAACCTGTTCGGCATCGAATCGCCCGGCCTGACCGCCTGCCTGGCGATCGCCCGCCATGTGGGAGATATGCTGTTCAGATGACAGATAACAGAGGACAGTAATATTTGCGGGCGCGAAGCGCCCGGTAACTGGACTGTCATCTGTCCCCTGTCCTCTGTCCTCCGGACAGCATCGCCCGCAGCGTCGCCAGGCGCGCCGCGCCGGTGGCTTTGTCCGGGATGGCGTTGGTCTTGCCGCCGGAAAAACGCAGATCGTCCTGGCCCATTTCGGCGATGAAGCGCGAGGGTTCGCAGGGGATCAGTTCGCGGCCCTGCTTGCGCTTTTCGGCGTAGCTGAGGTGCAGCGAGCGCTGCGCGCGGGTGATGCCGACGTACATCAGCCGGCGTTCTTCCTCGATCCTGGCCGGATCGAGCGACTCGCGGTGCGGCAGCACGCCTTCCTCGACGCCGATCAGGAAGACGTGCCGAAATTCCAGGCCCTTGGCGGCGTGCAGGGTCGACAACTGCACGGCGTCGGGGCGGCTGCCGTCTTCCTGCTGGTCGAGCAGCTTGATCAGGGCGATCGTCTGGGTGAGTTCGAGCAGCGTCTTTTTTTCCTCCTCGCCCTTCTGCGCCAGCCAGTCGGCGAGTTCGCGCACGTTCTCCCAGCGCGTCCGCGCGACGTTTTTCTCTTCTCCGGCGTACAGCCAGTCCTCGTAGCCGATCGCCGCCAGCAGGTCTTCGATCACCGGTCCGGCGGCTTCCCGGGCGGCGCGTTCTTCGAGGCGTGCGATGAAGCGGCGGAACTCCGCCAGCGGCGCGAGCTGGCGCGGCTGCGCGCGCTGCGCGAAGCCTTCCTCGCCGGCCGCGGCAAACAGCGACAGGTGCCGCTCGCCGGCGTACTTGCCGAGCGACTCGAGGGTGGCGCCGCCGATGCCGCGGCGCGGCGTGGTCGCGGCGCGGATGAAGGCCGGGTCGTCGTCGTTGTTGACCAAGAGGCGCAGGTAGGCGGTGATGTCCTTGATCTCGGTCTTGTCGAAGAACGACTGTCCGCCCGAGAGCTGGTAGGGCACGCGCTGGTCGCGCAGTTGCTGCTCCAGCGCCCGCGCCTGGAAATTGCCGCGATAGAGGATCGCGTAGTCGGAGAACTTTGCCTGGCGTTCGAAGCGGTGCGCCTGCAGCTTCATCACCACCTGTTCGGCTTCCTTCTCGTTGTCCCGGCACGCGGTGACGCTGATCGGCTCGCCCTGCCCGAGTTCCGACCACAGTTTCTTGTCGAACAGCTTTTCGTTGTGCGCGATCAGCGCGTTGGCCGCCTTGAGGATGCGCGCCGTCGAGCGGTAGTTCTGTTCGAGCTTGATCAGCTTGAGCCGCGGATAATCGCGCGGCAGGCCGCGCAGGTTTTCGACGTCGGCCCCGCGCCAGCCGTAGATCGCCTGATCGTCGTCGCCGACCGCGGTGAAGGCCGCGCGCGGCCCGGCCAGCAGCCTGAGCAACTGGTACTGGCCGGCGTTGGTGTCCTGGTATTCGTCGATCAGCAGATAGCGCAGGCGGTTCTGCCATTTGTCGAGTACTTGCGGATGCGCGCCGAACAACTCGACCGGCAGGCCGATCAGGTCGTCGAAATCGACCGCCTGGTAGGCTCTCAGCGTCGCCGCGTAGCTGGCGTAGACCCGCGCGGCGAGCTTTTCGGCGTCGTTGCCCGCCTGATACGCCGCCTGGTCGGGCGACACCAGCGCGTTCTTCCAGTGGGAGATCGAGGATTGCAGGCGGCGGATCGTCGCCTTGTCCACGCTGCCCGACAGGTCGGCCAGGACGCCGTGGCAGTCGGCGGCGTCGAAGATCGAGAAGCGCGGTTTGTAGCCGAGCGCGCGGGCTTCCTCGCGCAGGATGCGCACCCCGAGCGCGTGGAAGGTGCAGATGGTCAGCCCGGCCGGCTTCCCCCCGAGCAGGCGCGCGACGCGCTCCTGCATTTCGCGCGCGGCCTTGTTGGTGAAAGTGATGGCGGCGATGCTGCCCGGATTGAAGGCGCATTCGCCGATCAGGTAGGCGATCTTCCGGGTGATCACGCGCGTCTTGCCGGAACCCGCGCCCGCCAGCACCAGCAGCGGGCCGTCGAGGTAGCGGATGGCTTCGCGCTGGGCCGGATTGAGCGGACCGGACTCGAAGGACTCGCGGCCCTGTTGACCTGGAGTCGACGCTTTCGCCCGTTCGGACGGCGTCATCCCGGAAACCGCGGAGGGACGTGTCCGGAGGCGTCGTCCCGGTACAACAGATGGACGGCCCGGCGCGGCACGGCCTCACCCGGCGGGTGAGCGCTGGAATTGGAAATGATGCTTGCCATCATGTGGCCTCATGCGAAGAAATTGCGGTTCATCCACGGTTTCCAGGATTATCTCTTTGCGGCAAAACCGGTCGATTTTTTCAGGATTATATTTTCAAAATGAGGCAAAACCCTCTTTCGCCCGGCCTTTCCAATGAGGCGCCGCGCACCATTGACAGGGCAAAAAAAACGCTATAGTCTGGCCGCCTCATTATAGGAGGTGTCATGAAAAAGATTATCACCGCGCTCACGCTATCGGTCGCCCTTTCGGGTCTGGCATTCACAGGCGGCGCAACAGCCGCTTCATCCCCCGTCACGCTCAAGCTGGCGCATTTCGGCTCGGAATCCAGCGGCCTGCACGTTGCCGCCAAGCAGCTTGCCGCCAATGTGGAAAAGCGCACCAACGGTTCGATCAAGATCGAGATTTTTCCCAACAACCAGCTCGGCGGACCCCCCCAGATTCTGGAACAGATGTTCCTGGGTTCCATCGACATGAGCCTCTCCGGCCAGGATCAGATTGCCAAGCATATTCCGCTGTTCGATTGCGTGGCCATTCCGTTTTCCATTTCCGGCTATGAGCACATGGACCGCGTGCTGGACGGCCCCTTCCTCGAATGGGCGGCTCCCGAAGTAGAGAAAAAAGGCGCGGTGATGCTTTCCAGTTGGGAATGGGGCTTCCGCCAGATCACCAATTCCAAGCGCCCCATCCTGTCCCCCGCGGATGTTCAGGGGCTCAAGATTCGCACCCCGCCGGCGATGGCGTACCAGGCGGCAATGGAAGCGCTGGGCGCCAATGTGCAGACCATCGACTTCAGCGAACTGGTCCAGGCGATGCGGCAGGGCGTGGTCGACGGCGAGGAAAATCCCATTGCGACCATCTATGACCTCAAGCTCTACGAATCCCAGAAATACATCAGCATCATCAATTATCTCTACAGTTCGTGCGTGCATCTGGTAAACAAAAAAGTGTGGGACAAGCTGACGCCGGAACAGCAGAAGATCATGAAGGAAGAATCCGACGCCGCCCGCCTGGTGGCCCGCAAGATCGTGCGCGACAATGAAGCCGTGCAGATCAAGGACATGCAGAGCAAGGGCATTGTGATCGATACCCCCGATCTCAAATCCTTCCAGGATAAAATGGGTCCGGCCTACGACAAGATCCGCAGCAACATCGGCGCCGCGAACTTTGACAAATGGATGGAAATGGCCAAGGCCACCGCAAAGTAAAAAGGGACGCTTGAGCAAGAAATCGGCGGCGGGCATTTGCATTTGCCTGCCGCCTTGCCGCGCGGTAGAGAACGAAGAAGGGGCCGGGGTTTGCGGTTCCTCCTTCAAGTGGTCATGCCCTGATATCCCGGCTTCCAGGTCGGGGTTCGGGGTTTCAGGCTTCGCGCCGTCCTGAAAGGCGGGGCTTCAGACGGGAGTCGGTTTCACGATGATAACCTTTGCGGTTTTCGGCACCTTGCTGCTTCTTCTCCTTCTCAATATTCCGGTAGTCGTTGCCATCGGAATAACGGCGGTGATCTACTTCGTGGCCTTTGGTTCCGCCGGTTCGCTGTATATGCTGCCGAACCGCATGTACTACGGCACCACCGGCTTTACCCTTCTGGCGATTCCCTTCTTCATTCTGGCCGGCAATCTGATGAATGTAGGCGGTGTCACCACGCGCATTTTCAGGTTTGCCAAAGCCTTGGTGGGGCATATCCCCGGCGGTTTGGGGCAAGTGAACATCACGGCCAGCGTGATATTTTCGGGCATGTCGGGTTCCGCCGTGGCGGACGCCGCCGGCCTCGGCCAGATAGAGCACAAGGCGATGGTCGACGATGGCTACGAACCCGTGGTTTCAGCCACGCTGGTGGCGGCGTCCAGTTGCATCGGTCCGGTGATACCGCCCAGTATCCCGTTCGTGCTGTATTGCTCGATCACCGGAGTCTCCGTTGCGCAGTTGTTCATGGCGGGCTTCATTCCCGGAATCATGATGAGCATCGGCATGATGGTCGCCCTCGCCATCATGGCCAAGCGCTATCACTATCCCGCGGCTCCGCACAGGGCGCCTTTCAGCGAATTATGGAATTCATTCCGCGCGGCGTTCTGGTGCCTGCTGGCGCCGGTGATCATCATCGGCGGCATCATGACCGGGTTTTTCACCCCCACGGAAGCGTCCGTGGTGGTGACGCTCTACGCGCTGATCCTGGGTTTTGCCTACAGGGATTTGCGCTGGCGCGACGTACCGGGAATCCTGTTTTCCACGATAAAGCAATCGGTGAGTCTGCTGTTCATCATGGCGGCGGCAAACTTTTTCGGCTGGCTGGTCATCTATAAAAGAATGCCCGACAATATCATCACGCTGCTGGTGAACATGGGGGCGACGCAAAGTTCGGTGCTGTGGATCGTGATCGCGATCATCCTGATGATGGGATGTTTCCTCGACGGCAATGCCATCTTCATGATCACGCTGCCCATTTTCATGCCGATCATTGCCACATTCAAAATCGATCCGATAAATTTCGGCGTGGTGATGACCTTGCTGATCATGATCGGAAACCTCACTCCGCCGGTAGGCATGTGCCTTTTTGCGGTGGATTCCTTTGCCAAGGTAGGCGTGATGGCCCTGGGAAGAAAGATGATTCCCTATCTGGCGACGATTTTGGCGGTTACGCTGATTATTGCCTTCGTGCCGGAGATTTCCACTTTCCTGCCGAAATTGATGATGGGGGCGCCGTAGCATGGGCTTTCTACAAAACGTGGATGCGGCCGTCCAGAATTTCCTGCGGATATTCACGATCCTGATTCTTTCCCTACTGGGGATTTTGCTTTTGGGGAATGTGTTCCTGCGTCTCATGGGCGATCTGGCGCAGTTTTTGCATAACCATGAGCTGGACGACGTTGCGGACATTATCCGTGGAATACTTCCCATGACCAGTTTCCACTGGCTCGACGAAATCGTGGAAATATGCTTTGCCTCCCTTACTTTCTATGGAGCCGCGGCTCTCTGGGCGGTGAAGGGGCATTTCTCCGTCGGTGACTGGATAAGCGCGCGTCTGCCGGGCGTAAGGACGAAGATGTTTTACCGCAGCATGCTCAGCGTGGTGAACGTGGTGTTTTTTGCCTTGCTGTTTTACTACGGCATGAGTCTCTGCATCCGTTCCACCGAACTTTCCACCGTTTTCCAGATACCAAAGAAATTGATGTATTCGTGCATACCCATCTCGGCGGC
>JAISQQ010000461.1 GCA_031274075.1 Accumulibacter sp. | reverse complement strand
GCGTGCGGGCGAATATCGAAAGACGCCAGCCGTCGTAGTACTGCTGCTTCAGCGCATCGATGCTGTCGGCGAGCAAGGCTTCCGTTCCCGGTTTCAACACCAAGCAGAACTCGAACAACCGGCGCTTTTTCCACAGCGTGCTTGCGTGTTCCTGGAATATCCGGGCATCCAGCTCGTCGAGCTTCCTGACGTCCAGCCAGTGAAGATAATGGTACGTCGAAAACGTGTCGAGGCGCACACGGATAGCGGTTTCGCTCGGCCAGGGCGTATTGGAGTGCGCGCGGGGAGCGAACGAGGGCACGTCCCGCCATCCCCCCCCTTCGACGATGGTTCGTGCCCGCCAGGCGGTATCCGGGGCGCGGAGCGGTTTCCACAGGATCGTGCCGGAGAATTGCCCGCGGGACAGCCCCCGCCTGTCCCAGGAAGCCCGTATGACACTGAAGCCCGTCACCGTGCCGGCGGCTACCTTGTCTCGCAACTCCACTTGCGACTGGTTGGCGTGGATGCGGAAACGGCTGAGCGGTTCGACGAGATAGGCGGCGTTGCCCTGGATCGCGAGATTGGTCCACATAGCGATGTCGTTGATTCCACATATAGCGTGGTTATCGACGGTCACATAGTCCGGCTTCAGGTGGATCACATCCGCTTTCAGGAACATCGCCGTCGTCGGTTCGCCGACGAAGTTGAGGCCCGACGACAGCAGCGCGGCACCCAGCGTCAGGCCCTCGATGAGCGCATCCTCCTCGATGACGGGCCGGGTCGCTAAGATATCGGGCAGAGCGCGGCCTTCCTCGTCGATCCGCGTCCGTTTGGACGTCACGAGCGTGATGTCCGGCACCGTCCGGAAACAGTCGAGCATGCGCTCGACGCAATTCGGGGCAAGGAGGTCGTCGTCGTTGAGGAACTTGATGAACTCCCCGTGGGCTTCTTCGACGCACCGAACAAAATTCTTACCCTCCAAACGCACTTCGTTCCGGAAATAGCGGATATTCGGGTGCGATTCGCGGTATTTCCCGACGATCGTCTCGATTCCTCTGTCAGGGCAATCGTCGCAGATGACGATCTCGATATTGGCATACGTCTGGGCAAGCGCGCTCTGCAACGCCGCCTCGAAAAACCTCGGCCGATACGATGGGATCGTGATGCTGACGAGCGGATTCGCCTCGGCGGCGGGCCTGCGATCCGGCTTGGCGAATTCGAGGATCAATCTCGAACCTTCCCGGTACTCCAGGTTGCGGAATACGGGCAGGTCGCTTTCCCCGATCGCGTAGCGGCCGCGCGGCTCGAGGCCGACCATCCGGGCGAGGCGGGTCAGTTCTTCCTCGTCGTATATCCACTGGTGTCCCCACCAGCGCATCCCGATGTTGAAGCGTTCGCAGCGGTTTGCCGTCCAGGTCAAGCCGAATTTTTCCCATGTCGGGGAGATGCGCTGCTCTGTATAGTCCCTGACCATCTCGGAGAGGTCCGGTGTCGCGATCCTGACTACGCCGCCCGGCGCGAGCACTCGCCGGCATTCGCGTAGCAAGCCGATGGCGTCGGCCTGGCTGATGTGCTCGATGAAATGCTCGCTGAATATCCCGGCGATACTGCGCTCTTCCCAGGGGAGCGGCTGGGTCAGATCGAGCTGCATGTCGGCGCCGGACTCGATGTCGATGTTGATGAATCCGGGGAGTTTGCGGGTTCCTGCGCCGAGGTGGAGATAGATGGGGTTCATGGGGTCACTCGTTATCGTGTTGAGAGTGTTATTTATATATAGACACTTCTAGCCAATTGTAACAAATCATCCAGCAAACGGGGCGTTGTGGCAGCCCACCAGATTCTTAATGTAATATCCACCCTAGGCGCTAACCTCGATACCACCTTGGTGCGGCGAGTGAATCTGCCCAGGTGGTGGCGGGTGTTGCTGTTGTCGCGCTCGATCGCTCCCGTAGGCTTCTTGCCGATGATGTGTCGCTCCCGCGGCAATACCGCAGCGAACACCTCCCAATTGTCAGTGTAAAAAACACCGTCGGTCAGGTGTTTCACTTTGTCGTAGAGGCGCCCCGGAAGGTTGCAGTATCACGACCGCCGAGCACCCAGGCCACGGTTCGCCCTGTGCCACGGTCAACGGCCTTGATGAGCCAAAGTTTTCTTTTTTTGAACCAATGAAGTGCCACATCTCGTCGAACGGCATTTCCCGTATCCCTCCGGAGACTTCCGGTTCCGGCAAACTCTCACCAAACCGGCGAATCATCCGGTAAAGATGCGCCGGGTCAATCCCGAACAACCTTCCCAGCCTCCGGAACGAACCTTTGACCATCGCATAGAGCACAATACACATCGCCAGCTTCGCAGCCATCTGCGGATCCTTCCTCCCATCCCCTTCCCGGAAATTACATCCGCAATCCCGGCATCTGTAACGTTGCCTTCCTCCTACTACTCCGTTTTTCACATTTCTCACCGAACCACATTTTTTGCACGTCGCCATACCTGCCTCCTCCTTTAACCAGATAACTTCAGTATGGCATTAAATCTATATATTTTCAACACTCTCGACTATTCTTTACTCGACTGGTTTCGGGGCGGAAGGGTTTCGTAGGGCGGGAAAGCGAAGCGCCTCCCGCCGGTTCATCTTTGGCGCGCAGCGCCTTATCAGGGGTTTCCACGCTTCCGAATCGTGCGGCGCTTCGCGCCGGAGGGAAGGACCGGCGGGAGGCGCTTCGCTTTCCCGCCCTACGAAACCCCTCCGAACCCCGTGGGGCGAAGGCGATCCGCCGGTGGTGAAAGCTTTCGGCGCGGATCGAATCCGCCCGCCCGCGTGAGCTTCAACGCCCTGCCGCGCCGCTTCACCGTCTACAACACCAGGCCCGTAGCGATCATCAGGCAGTAGCCCGCGCTCATCAAAAAATACAGCCAGCGCAGCACCGGCCCGGCGAAGCGGATTTCGTGCATGGCGCGCATCACCCCCTGCGCCGCGCTCGCCGCGCGCGCTTCGGTCTCCTGATCCTGACGCAGCAGTTCGCCCGTCGCGCCGTTGAAGATCTTGTCGTCGGAGTCGCCCCAGAGCACGGCGTCGTCGTTGTGGATGACGCGCACCTGCGTCTGCGTGCCGCCGGGGTTGAAGACCTGGATGAAGCGCAAAGTCTGCCCTTCCGTCAGCCCGGCGCGCGCCTGTTCGACGAAGGACCACAGCGGCAGCGTCGGCGCGGGTTCACCCGGCGCGTCGGCGATCTCAAGCCTGGGCCGCGCCTCGTCGCGCATCGCCTCGCGCCCCACCACTTTCACCCCGGCGGGCATCCAGTCGAAACAAAAGATCACCAGCCCGGTGTAGCTGATCATCAACGCGAACGGCAGCGTCATGACGGAACTGACGTTATGCGCGTCGAGCCAGTTTCGCGC
The DNA here is from genome assembly GCA_031274075.1 of Accumulibacter sp. Lineage (GTDB taxonomy): Bacteria > Pseudomonadota > Gammaproteobacteria > Burkholderiales > Rhodocyclaceae > Propionivibrio. Next base: position 1,722 of record JAISQQ010000461.1, on the reverse strand, counting down.
CGGCGCTTTGTCGGGGCGGAAGGTAAAGAAATCGGTGAAGATTTTTTTATGCACCACGATCCCGCTGACCAGCAAGACCAGCATCGCCACCGCCATCGCGCCCACCAGCCACAGCCCCACGTCCCCCGCGTTCAGGCGAAAGTGAAGCCAGTACAGCATGTTCATGGCCCGGCTCTCGCGCGGCGGCGTATCCAGCGCCTCGCCGGTCGCGGCGTCCAGCATGCGCGACTGCCACCCGCCTGACCGCCGCCAGGCCGCCTCGAAATATGCCTCACCCCGCTCCGGCAGGCGGATCATCCACCACATGGGTGCGTCTTCCCCCTGGGCGCGCAGCAAACGCTCCGCCGCCTCGACCATGCCCCGCGCGTCGAGCCGCGTCTCCGCTGCCGGAAGATGCAGTTCGGGCGTCAGCCAATGCTGCCCCGCGCCGCGAAACACCGCCGTCGCGCCGGTGAAAAAGATGGCAAAAATCAACCAGCCGCAAACCAGCCCCACCCAGGTATGCCACCAGGCCATGTCTTGACGGAAACGTTCTTTCATACGGCAGGCTCCAAAGCAGGCGACAGGTGGCAGGGAACAAGGTTCACCGGCGCATCGCGCCGCAAATTCCTGTCACCCGACCCCTGCCACCTGTTACCTGTTACGCTGGCCGCCTCGTTTATCCGCTTCCCACGACCATCACCATGACCATGACCGGCGACATCCTCTCCCCGTGCAGCGACATCGTTTTCCGAATGCTCTTTGGCGACGCGCGCAATCTCGACGTTCTGCGCTCCTTCCTGCGAGCGGCCCTGCCCCTGCCGCGGGACGATTACGACGAACTCACCCTGCAAGACCCTTTCCTGTTTTCCGCCAAACACGATGACAAGGCCAGCGTGCTCGACGTCGAGGCGAAGACCAAAAGCGGCAAGGTGATCGACATCGAAATCCAGGTCGCCAACCACGCCGCCATACACGCCCGCGTCCTCTATTACCTCTCGAAGATCGTGGCAAAGCAACTCAAAGAAGGCGGAAGCTACAAGCGGATCAAACCCTCGATCAGCATATTCATCACCGATTTCGTGCTGCTCCCCGAAGAGGAGGACTACTATAATGACTACGTGTTCATCAACCGGAAAACGGGGCGGATATTCAGCGATCTGATGGAAATCCACACGCTGGAACTCCCGAAGTTGCCACCCGAGACGGACAACACAAGCCTGTGGGCGTGGATGCGTTTTTTGAAGTCGAGGACGAAGGAGGAACTGGAAATGCTGGCGCAACGACATACGGAACTGGCCCCGGCGGCCAAGAAGCTGATCGATCTCTCGGCCAACGACAAAGCGTGGGCACTCTACGAAGCTCGCCTCAAGGCGGAACGCGACCGCATCGCGCGGGAAGAATTCGTGCGGGAGGAAAGCCGGGAGGAAGGGCTGAAAGAAGGGCTGAAAGAAGGCCAACTGACCATCGCCCGCAAAGCCTTGCGGCGCAACATGCCGGTTGAGGACATCGCCGCCTTGACCGGCCTCTCCCCGGAAGAAATCCGCGCGCTTCAGAACGCCTGAAGCCGTTTCGCGCCGCAATTTCCCGTCACCCGCCCCCTGACCCCTGTCACCCGAACCCGTAGGGCGGGAAAGCGCAGCGCCTCCCGCCGGTACTTCCCTCCGGCGCGAAGTGCCGCATGATTCGGAAGCGTGGAAACCCCTGATAAGGCGCTGCGCGCCAAAGATGAACCGGCGGGAG
>JAISQQ010000394.1 GCA_031274075.1 Accumulibacter sp. | reverse complement strand
GCCGCCGCGCGCCTCCCCCGCGATCACCCGCCGCCCATCCGGCGAAGCGACGAAACCGCGCAGCCACAAAGCCTCGCCGTCGAGCACCGCGTAGCCGCCCAGCGGTATCCGGCAACCGCCGCCCAAGGCCCGCGAGAAGGCGCGCTCGGCCCGGACGCAATGCGCCGTCGGCGCGTCGTTCAGCGGCTCGATCCAGGCGGCGGCATCGGCGCGCGACGCCAGGATTTCGATTCCCAGCGCCCCCTGCCCCGGCGCCGGCAAGCACCGTTCGGGCGGCAGCACAGCGCGGACGCGTTCCTCCAGCCCGAGCCGGATCAGCCCGGCCGCGGCGAGGACGATGGCGCTGTACAGGCCCGCGTCGAGCTTGCGCAGGCGGGTATCGAGGTTGCCGCGCAGCGGTTCGATCGCCAGCCGCGGACAAGCGGCCCGCAGGATCGCCGCGCGGCGCAGGCTGGACGTTCCGACGACCGCGCCGGGCGGCAGCTCGTCGATCCCGGCGAAACGGTTCGATACGAAGGCATCGCAGGGATTTTCCCGCGCCGTGACCGCCGCCAGCGCGAATCCTTGCGGCAAGTCCATCGGCACATCCTTCAGGGAATGCACGGCGAGATCGGCCCGTTTTTCCGCCAGCGCCGTTTCCAGCTCCTTGACGAACAGCCCCTTGCCGCCGATCCGCGACAAGGGCCGGTCCACGATCCGGTCGCCTTTCGTGGTCACGCCCAGGATCTCGACCGACGCCCCAGGGTAAAGCGCCCGCAGCCGCGCCTGGACGTACCGCGCCTGCCACATCGCCAGCCGGGATTCACGGGTCGCGATGACGATGCGGGAAGGCGCGGGTTGCTCGACGGACACGTTGGCTTCCTGAAAGCGCGGAAATTGGCAACCTGGAGAACGACTCGCCGATTCTAGCATGGGGGTTCAGAAGACAGAGGACTGATGACAGAGGGCAGTGATTCTCGTGGGCGTTTCGCGCCCGCCGACGGATCCGATTCCCGATTCCTGGCGTCCGCCCTCCGTCACCGTCAAATATTTTCCTTGGTGAGACAAACGCGGCTATCTTATACTTGGCGCGCTTGGCGTGAGCGGCGCCTCACGGCAGGTGGTTGCGACAAGGCAACCGCGGTCAATGGTCAATTGCCCGGGAGGGCTGAACGAGTTGCCGTTCGCGCCAGCAGGCAACAACAAGGTAACAACAACGCAACAACCACGTCAAAGGAGACAACGAGATGAAAACCCGCAACGCAATCCGGGCCGGCGGCCTCGCCCTGGCCATGCTCGGCACGGTCATGTACGGCAGCGGCGCCACCGCCGCGGAAGAAAAATGCAAAAGAGCGACCGAGTTCAAGCTGGCGTTCAACCAGACCGAAGCCCATCCGCAGTACAAGGCGGGCACCGAGTTCGGCAAGCGCCTGCTGCAGGCCACGGGCGGCTGCTACACCATCAAGGTCTATCCCAACGAAACCCTGGGCACGCAATCGTCGGTCATCAACAACATATCGGACGGTTCGGTGGCCATGGGCTGGTTCGGCGGTCCCCCGATCGAATCGATGAACGCCGACGCCATCGTCTTCAACCTGCCGTACATGTTCGACAGCTACGAGGCGCAGCAGGCCGTTCTCGGCGACGAAGCGGTGATGGGCGAGTTCAAGAACTCCCTGGTGGCCAGCAAGAACATCAGGATACTGACCTTGGTATACGCCGGCGCCCGCAACGTCTACACCAAGAAGGCCGTGCGCAACATCGCGGATCTGACCGGCCAGAAGATCCGCGTGCAGCAGTCCGACTCGCAGGTCAAGATGATCCAGTTGATGGGCGCGGTGGCGACGCCGATGGGCCAGGGCGACGTCTATTCGGCCCTGCAGACCGGCACGCTGGACGGCGCGGAGAACAACGAGACGGTGTATGACGCGCTGAAGCACGACGAGGTCGCCAAGTTCTACAACTACACGCTGCACTTGATGATCCCCGACTATCTGATCATGAACTCCGACCTCTTGAACAAGATGCCCGAGGCCGACCGCAAGGCGCTGCTCGACCTGGTGCCCGAGATCACGAAGATCGCCAACGAGGAATTCCAGGTGTTCGTCGATAACTCGATCAAGGCCGCCAAGGCCAAGGGCGCCAACTTCGTCACCGATGTGGACGTTCCCGCCTTCAAGGCCGCCGTGGCGCCGCTGGTCAAGGAATCGATCAACAACCCGGTGCGCCAGAAGCTGTACGACGCCATCCAGGCGGCCAACGCCAAGTATCCGAGAAAGTAGCCTCCGCCGGGCGGGTCTTTCCCTGAGGGAGACCCGCCCGGTTTCCGTCAGTCCGTCAATCGCGCGCGGTCCTTCGGGATCGGGTGCGCGATTGGGCGCGGAGTTGCCAAAATTGCAACATGAGTACAATTTGGCATCGCGCGCGATGGGGCGCGGGGCTTCCACGGGCCGGCGCGGCGTCGAGGCATCGGTTTTCGCCTTTCTTCGCCCCTCTTCGCCCCTCATCTTTATCCGCCACTGATTTCACCATAACACCATAAAAGGCAGATGACATGAAAGTCATTCAAGTATTCAGGGAAGGCATCGAGTTCATGCTGCGCTGGATGTGTATCCTCCTGTTCGTGGCCCTGGTCGTCCTGGTCGTGTATCAAGTCGCCCAGCGCCAACTGCTCATCCCCATCGGCCTGATGAAGACCGGTTTCGCCTGGACGGAAGCGATGGGACGCTATGTCTTCATCTGGCTCGGCCTGTTGGGCGCCGCCTATGTGATCGGCGAGAACGACGACGTCGCCATCGACTTCCTGGTGCGCCAGTTTCCCGCCGTCGTCGCCAGGATCGTCGAATGCATCGCGCATTCCATCGTCGCCTTTTTCGCCGTCTGGGTGATGATCTACGGCGGCTGGCGCTACGTCTCGAAGACCTGGGACCAGACGGTCGAGTTGTTGCCGTTTTCACAGGGACAGCTCTACTCGGTGCTGTTGATCTCCGGCGCGCTGATCGCCTTCTACTCGCTGATCCACTTGGGCGAAGCGATCGTGCGCAAGACCGGGGTCAAAGACGACGACGATATCGACATCTTCGATCTACGGGATGAGGGGATTTGAGCATGGCTGACCATGATGACGATGTGACGACCCGTCCGTTGGCGGATTCCCCGCCCGCCAGACCCGTCCCCGGCGGGCGCGCCTGGCTGCCCAGGGTGGCCGGCGGCGTGTGCGTCGCGGCGCTGCTGGCGTTCGCCGCCTGGTTCGCGATCAATTTCGATGTCATGAGCGAGGCCTTGCTGGTGACGATCATCCTGATCGGCGGCATGTTCGGGCTGATGGCCATCGGCGTCTCGGTGGCGGTGTCGATCGGCCTGCCGTCGGCCTTCGCGCTGGTATTGATCATGCCCGACGCCGAGCGCGGCCTGTATGCGTCGGCGCAGAAGATCTTCGACGGCATCGACAACTTCAACCTGCTGTGCATCCCGCTGTTCGTGCTCGCCGGCGCCATCATGAACCAGGGCGGCATCGCCGCCCGCCTGATCGACCTGGCCAAGGCACTGACCGGCCAGATGCCCGGCGCGCTGATGCACACCAACATCCTGGCCAACATGATGTTCGGCTCCATCTCCGGTTCGGCCCTGGCCGGCGCGTCCGCCGTCGGCTCGGTGATGAGTCCCGCCGAAAGGAAGGACGGCTACGACATGAATTGGGCCGCCGCGGCCAACATCGCCTCCGCCCCGTCCGGCATGCTGATCCCGCCGAGTAACACCACCGTCGTTTACGCCATGGTGTCGCAGGCGTCGGTCGGCGCGCTGTTCTTGGCGGGCTACGTGCCCGGCTTCCTGTGGGGCCTCACCTGCATGCTCATCGTGTGGTGGTACGCCCGCCAGCACAAGGAATTGAAGGGCCTGGGCTATCCGTCCCTCAAGGACGGCCTGCTGATCTTCTGGCGGGCGTTGCCCAGCCTGATGCTGGTGGTCATCGTCATGGTCGGCATCGTCAAGGGCTTCTTCACGCCGACCGAGGGCTCGGCCATCGCCGTGGCCTATGCGCTGGTCCTCTCGTTCGTCTACCGCACGATCGGAGTGAAGGATCTGCCGGGCATCCTGATGAACGCCACGCGCACGTCGTCGGTGGTGATCTTCCTGATCGGCCTGTCGACGATCATGAGTTTCGCCATGACCTTCGCTGACATCCCCGAGTTGATCGCCAACTGGATGATCGAAGTGACCGGCGGCAACAAGATCGCCTTCCTGATGCTGATGATGGTGATCCTGCTGGTCATCGGCATCCCGCTGGACGCCACGCCGGCGGTGCTGATCTTCACGCCGATCTTCCTGCCCATCGCGCAGGCCGAGCCGTTTTTCATCCACCCCGTGCATTTCGGCATGATGATGGTGTTCAACATGTGCATCGCGGTGATCTCGCCGCCGAGCGCCCCGGTACTGTTCGTCGGCGCGCGCGTCGCCGGCAAGAAGGTCGAGGAGGTGATCAAGCCGCTGATGCCGTTCTTCATCGCGCTGATCGTCACCTTGATCGTCATCCAGTTCGTTCCCGAACTGTCGATGTGGCTGCCGGACAAGCTGGGCATGGTGCCCGACTGGGCCAACTGGCCGAAGTGATCAGAGGACGGATGACAGAGGACAGTAATATTTGCGGGCGCTTTGCGCCCGGTGACTGGACTGATTCCTGGCATCTGTCATCTGAATCTCGAATTCCTGGATTCCAGGCTTACGCCGGAATCCAGGAATCAGAAGCCATACGTTATCCTACCGATAAGGAGTGTTAGCACTTGAATAAAAAACACTCTAAAAGAGGATGGCTACACTAACGCCAAGCGCTCTACCGTATCCGGAAATTTTTCCACCAGCCGGATCAGAAGCGCTGCCTGCGCGTTCGGCCGCGCCCGGCCTTGCTCCCAATTTTCCAGGGTACGCGGGTTTGTCCGCAGCACTCTGGCAAACACGGTCCGTGAGAGATGCAAGCGCTCACGCAAGGCCAGCAACGCCTCGGCATCGACCTTTACCGCGGGCAAGGCTGGAATGCGGTGAGTCCGTAAGGTCAATTTGCCTTTCCGTTCCGCTTCGAGCGCTTCAAAACCCTCGGAAATCTCCGAAAAAAGATGACGTTTTTGGTTCATTTTCGGGCCTCCAGTTCAGCTTTGAGCAATTTCCGGACCGCTTTTCTTTCATCGGCGGATAAATCATCCATTTCATCCTTGTCGTAAAGAGTAAACAGCCAACATTGTTTTCCATCCTCCCACCAGAAATAAATCACTCTCAGTCCACCGCGTTTACCCTTGCCACGGCGTATATCTCCAAAACGCAGCTT